>DTTG01000161.1 GCA_012964845.1 Fidelibacterota bacterium | reverse complement strand
GCACCTGATTTTCAACAAAAGATAAAAGAGATTTATTTTGAATTTTTTAATTCCACAGAAGATCACTTTACGACAGAAGTGCTTGGCAAGAAGAAAAATGGAGAAAATATCTGGTTAGAATTGAACACATCCAAAATAAAAGCTGACAATATAGTTACCGAATTTTCAACAATTTCAAGAGATATTACCGAACGCAAGGAAACCGAACAAGCGTTACAGAAAAGTGAAGAACGCTATCGCCTCTTGGTAGAGAATTCAACAGATATGATTTACAAGACCGATAAATACGGAAATTATACATTTGTAAATCAGGTGTTCATTAAACGTTCAGGCTTAACCGAAGCTGAAATTTTGAAAATGAATTGCTTTGATAAAGTACCAGAAGAATACCGAAATGACGTAATAAAATTCTATAGAACACAACTTGAAAAAAAACAATCGGTTTCGTACTATGAATTACCTTGTTATATTGCAAAAAATGAAATCATTTGGGTTGGACAGTTTTCCAGCTTGGAGTTAGATGATATGGGTGATCCTAAAGGATACTCTGTTGCTGCTCGTGATATTACAGAAAGAATTAAGGCAGAGAACGAATTGAAGTCCAGCCAATCTAGCTTGGCAGAAGCACAAAAGATGAACAAAATGGGAAGTTTTCAATATAACCTGAATAGCAATAAAGTTATCTGGTCTGATGTATTATATGATATTTATGGCTTAGATCAAAAAATTTATACGCCAACAAATAATAAATTCCTAAATGAAGTTGTTCATTCTGATGATAGGGAGTATATAAAGGAATTGATTGATAATGCAATAAAGAATAATGAAAGCTCCTTAGATTATTTTCATAAAATAGTACATTCGACCGGGGAGGAAAAAATTATGCATGCCCTGGCTGAAATAATTTATGATGACAGCGGTCAGGCTTTAATAATGAACGGCTCAGCACAGGATGTTACTGAACTGTACAATACACAGATGCAGCTTGAAAAAAGTGAGAATCGGCTGAAAAAATCCCAAGAAATAGCGGGGCTTGGAAATTGGGAAGAAAACCATAAAACTGGAGAAATATATTGGTCTTCAGAATTGCGGAAAATATTTGGACTTAATAAAACAAAAAACATAACGGCAGGGCTGTTTTGGAAATATCTACATCCTGATGACTTAGATTGGATGAAAAATAGCTGGCTTCAGGCAGAAAGGAAAATGGTACCATATAGGGGAATATTTAGAATTAAATTAAAGGATGGCACAATAAAGCATCTCAGCGAACAGGCTGAATTTATGCAAGATACACAGGGTAATTTATTTAAAACTATTGGTACCGTTCATGATGTTACACAAATTCGTGAATATCAGGAGAAACTTAAAAATCTATCATCACACTTACAAAATCTCCAGGAAGAAGAGCGCAGCCGTATCGCTCGGGAAATTCATGATGAATTGGGACAGAATCTCACCAGTATTAACATGGAGATTGATTATCTGAAAAGCAGGGGTCTCAAGGGCGCAGATCCTGATATATTAGAGCGGTTAAATACATTAGGCGAATTGGTGAACCAAACTATTAAAACAACCAGGAGAATCAGTCAGGAACTACGACCCAGCATCCTTGATGATCTGGGATTAAAATCAGCTCTTGAATGGCAAGTATCCCAATATCAAAAACGGTCTGATTCAATATTAAAAGTAAATATGATTGGGGATGATGAAAATGTTCCAACAGAACAATCAACAGCCATATTTCGTATAGCTCAAGAATCCCTAACCAATATTGCACGCCATGCAGAAGCAACAAACATTGAAATACATTTAAGTATCGAAAAACTCTTCATAAAATTAGAAATAAAA
>DTTG01000160.1 GCA_012964845.1 Fidelibacterota bacterium | reverse complement strand
ACTGCTGCCTGGGCTCCGGAGATAGTGGTAATGGCAGGTATTTTATAGCGAATAGCAGAACGTCCAATATCATATTCGTCAAACCGGGATTGTGCCCCAAGTGGAGTGTTAATGACCAGTTGTACCTCTCCATTTTTGATGGCATCCACTACATTGGGGCGGCCTTCGCCAACTTTAAAGATTGATCGGGTAGAAATTCCATTTTCAGATAGGAGGTCTGCTGTTCCTTTGGTGGCAATGATATCAAACCCCAACTCTTGAAAATCTCTAGCCAATGGAATGGCTCGAATTTTGTCCATATTATTTACAGAAATAAATATCGTACCCTCATTAGGAAGTGTCTGACCAGCTCCAGCTTCAGCCTTAGCGTAAGCGCTACCCAAATGTTTATCAAAGCCAATAACCTCACCAGTGGATTTCATTTCCGGAGACAAGAATACATTCTGCTGAGGGAATTTATTAAAGGGAAACACTGGTTTTTTCACAGCAATTAGCCCATTTTTTGAGCGGGAGTCCAAATTGAAATCAGTCAATTTTTCCCCTACTGCTAATTGAGCCGCCAATTTTGCCAATGGGATATCAATCACCTTGCTGATAAAAGGTACAGTTCGGCTGGCGCGGGGATTTACTTCAATCACATACACCACTTCATTTTTCATGGCAAATTGAATATTGATAAGTCCGATTGTATTTAAAGATAATGCCAATTTATGGGTGAATTCTTCAATAGTTTTACGAGCTTTCGAACTGAGTTCATAGGCTGGAAGTACACATGCAGAATCACCCGAATGAATGCCTGCCTCTTCAATATGCTGCATGATTCCAGCTACAAAAACATCCGTGCCATCACAGAGTGCATCCACATCAAATTCGAAAGCATCTTCTAAAAATGCATCAATCAATATAGGGTGCTTTCCGGAAACCAGCGTTGCCTTACCCACGTATGTTTTGAGGCCATCATCATCATAAACAATTTCCATTCCCCTGCCACCAAGCACATAGGATGGTCGCACCAATACGGGATATTCCACCTCTTCCGCTACAACCATGGCTTCTTCTACGGAAAAAGCAGTTCCCCATTTGGGAACAGGAATTTTTAATTCATCTAATATTTTTCCAAATTTCTTCCGGTCTTCAGCCAAATCAATAGCATCGGGACTGGTACCTATAATATTCACCCCTGCTTCTTTCAAGCGCTTAGCAATATTGAGAGGTGTCTGCCCGCCAAACTGAACCAGTACCCCATCCGGCTGTTCTAAGTCCACTATATTCATGACATCTTCAAAGGTGAGGGGTTCAAAATAGAGACGGTCAGCAATGTCAAAATCAGTAGAGACTGTTTCGGGATTACAATTTACCATAATGGTTTTATAGCCCGCTTCTTTCAGTCCAAACACCGCCTGCACGCAGCAGTAGTCAAATTCAATCCCTTGTCCAATGCGGTTGGGACCACCACCCAATATCATTACCTTTTTTCCTTCTAAGGGTGTGATTTCATTTTCCGTTTCATAAGTAGAATAGCAATAGGGAGTGAGGGCAGCAAACTCAGCTGCACAAGTATCAACCACTTTGTAAGTGGGGATGATATTGTTATCCTTTCTTTGTTGCCGAATCTCATTTTCAGATGTATCCCACATCTGGGCAATTTGCTGATCAGAGAATCCTTCACGTTTTAATTTATATAGGGACTCAATGGATTGTTTCCCCTTAAAGGGCGGAATGCATTCCACACCAACGGAAATTAATTTTTGAATTTGATACAAAAACCACGGATCAATTTTGGTTTGCTCAAAAATCTCTTCAATAGAGTGTCCATCCTCAAATGCTTGGCGTACTTTCAATAGTCTGAATGCTGTTGCAAATCGGATTTTACTTAAATCCAGGTCACGGTATTCAGTTTCTTTAGGTTCAAATCCATTTAATCCTACTTCAAGTGAGCGGAACGCTTTCTGTAAACTTTCTCGAAAGGTTCTACCAATGGCCATCACCTCGCCTACAGATTGCATTTGAATGCCCAATATTCCAGTTGCAGATGGAAATTTTTCAAAATCAAAGCGGGGAATCTTAGTTACCACATAGTCGATACTGGGTTCAAATGCGGCTAATGTTTGACCTGTGATATCATTTTGGAGTTCATCCAATCTATAACCAACCGCCAGCTTGGCGGCTACCTTGGCAATTGGAAATCCCGTAGCTTTAGAGGCTAATGCCGATGAGCGGCTCACCCTTGGATTCATTTCAATTATGATCATCCTGCCAGTTTCAGGGTTCACGGTAAACTGCACATTTGATCCACCGGTATCTACTCCAATAGTTCGTAAACATAGAAGGGACCAATTTCTCATCTTTTGATATTCTTTATCGGTGAGTGTCTGGGAAGGTGCTACCGTAATGGAGTCACCGGTATGTATTCCCATGGGATCCAAATTTTCAATTGAGCAAATAATAATAGCATTGTCGGCACCATCACGCACTACTTCCATTTCAAATTCCTTCCATCCCAGTAAAGATTCTTCAATAAGCACCTCTGAAATGGGGCTTGCGGACAAACCATTATCTACCAATTCCTGAAACTCTTCTAAATTATAGGCGATTGATCCACCTGTGCCACCCATGGTAAAAGAAGGCCGGATGATCACTGGAAAGGGAATATCCTCAATAATTTTATCGGCGTCATCCAAGGTGTTTGCAAATCCCCCCCGAGCAGTTTCAATGCCTACTTCATCCATAGCAATTTTGAATTCCTCCCGGTTTTCAGCTCTTCGGATAGTATCTACATTGGCACCAATAAGCTCCACATTATATTTTTCCAACACGCCATTTTCGTATAATGCCATAGCGGTGTCCAATGCAGTTTGACCGCCTACAGTTGGAAGGAGTGCGTCAGGTAGTTCTTTTTCAATAATTGCCGCCAGGGCTTCCGGAGTTACGGGTTCCAAGTAAGTGGCATCTGCCAGGTTTCGGTCTGTCATTATGGTGGCGGGATTTGAGTTTACCAGAATGATGCGATAGTCTTCTTCCCTGAGTGCTCGACAGGCTTGCGTACCAGAGTAATCAAATTCACAGGCTTGACCAATTATGATGGGTCCTGCGCCAATAATAAGAATGGATTTTATGTCGGTTCGTTTAGGCATATTCTATTTCTGACATTAATTTTATAAATTCTTCAAATAAATACCGACTATCATGGGGCCCCGGGCTGGATTCTGGGTGATACTGTACTGAAAATGCAGGTACATCGGTACATTTCAATCCTTCTACCGTTTGGTCATTTAGGCTATTATGGGTAATCACTACATTTTTTGGAATAGTCTCAGGATCAACTGCAAAGCCATGATTCTGACTAGTGATTTCCACCTTACCAGTCTCCAGATTTTTAACCGGATGATTACAGCCTCGATGTCCAAATTTGAGTTTGTATGTATCTGCACCTAAAGCCAAAGCCAATATTTGATGGCCTAAACATATACCAAAAATCGGTTTCTTGCCCAATAATGATTTAACGGTTTCAATCCCATAGGTTACAGCCGCTGGATCTCCCGGGCCATTGGAGAGGAATATTCCATCCGGATTGATTTTCAGTATTTCAGTA
This sequence comes from Fidelibacterota bacterium, assembly GCA_012964845.1. GTDB lineage: Bacteria > Fidelibacterota > Marinisomatia > SCGC-AAA003-L08 > D37C17 > D37C17. The sequence goes on along the minus strand of DTTG01000160.1, from coordinate 3,922 downwards.
GCAGTGGCTGTTGCAGGAAAAACGGTAACCTCACAGCCATGAGATTCTAGTAGTCGCAGGATATTGTGCTTTATACCAAAATCAATGGCAGCAATTTTAAATCTAGCGACTTCCTTTCTCCGATCTCCTTTTTCCATTCTCCAATCGTAACTATTGGGTGTTGTTACTACTTTCGCCAAATCCATTCCGGTCATCGAAGGAGCAGCCTTTACTTTTTTAAGCAAAGAATTTTCATCCAAATCAACAGAACTGATGATACCATTCATGGCACCCTCATCTCGGATTATGCGCGTCAGCATTCTAGTATCGATACCCTGAATACCTACAACTTTCTGATCTTTTAAATAATCGCCTAAGGATTGGGTTGATCTAAAATTTGATGGAACCACATTTTCTTCGCGAACAATAAAACCAGCCGCCTGAACTTTGTTTGATTCAACATCCTCTGGATTCACGCCATAATTACCAATATGGGGATAGGTCATGGTGATGAGCTGACCGCAGTAGGATGGGTCGGTGAGAATTTCCTGATAGCCGGTCATACCCGTATTAAAACAAACTTCGCCAATGGTTTCACCTTCTGCACCAAAGGAAACCCCGGAAAATACAGTCCCGTTTTCTAATACGAGTTTTACTGGTTTATTTGTGTTAATTTGTATCAATCCCTGTCTGCCGGAGGCTGGTGTGGTTAATTATCAATCTCGTTCGTGATTTTCCTGCCTGTGGCAGGTAGGCGTGGTTAATTTTTTGATATAAAAAAGCCCCAAATAAATTGAGGCTGTCTCAGCGTAAAAGTTTGGTTTTTCTTCCCCTTGCATTGGGATGAAAATTAAGCTATTTTTTAAACCCTTTCCAATATCATTCTGCCTGAAACTTCAGGGATGCGGAATTAATTCAGTAGCGCTTAAAATCCGGTGGCGGACCGTCATCAAAAACATGTCCCAAATGGGCATCGCATTGATTGCACTTTACTTCAGTTTGTTTTAAACCGCTGCTGAAATCATCTTCATATTTAATAACACCTTCTGTAATTGCTTCATGAAAATCGGGCCAACCACTGCCGGAATCATACTTTGACTCTGAGCTGAAAAGGGGGGTACCGCAGCAAATACAGAGATAAGAGCCCGGTTCAAAGAGGCTGCAGTATTGTCCTGTAAAAGGCGCTTCGGTGGCACCCTTTCTGGCTATCCTATATTGATCAGGATTTAGAATATCTTTATAGTTTATTTTGCTGTCATTCATTGATCTAAAAAATAGAACATTTAATTAATTAAATGATAGTTAATTATTAATGTAAAAATTATATCTCTTTATATTGGAAGCTTTTACTAAAGGCAGAGGAGGTTTGATCATTTATTTCCATAATAGGATATATGAATAAATTGGTGGTTTCCATTTCGTAGCCTTCCAATTTAATATCTCTACCCAAAATCATTTCAACACGGTTATTATCTAAGGTACCAAAATAATAATCCTTACGCTGGGGGTCTTTATCTCCCTCTGAAATATCCACAGGATACCAGCCCTCGCCCTCAATATAATAATCTGCCCAGCAGTGGTAACCGCCAACCGTACCCTCGCTCTCAGATGGAATAGGAAAACCCATATGAAAACGAACAGGCACACCTAAGGTGCGTCCCAATGACATAAAATAAGAATGGTAATCGGTACAGTTTCCCACACCGATATCACAGGCATAAATAGAGTTGCCTTTGCCAAAAGTGTAATCTCCACCATCAATTTTTGATTGTTGATACAGCTTCACCACATCATCCCGTGTTACTCCCTTCTGGCCATAAATACTATCTGAATTTAACCAAGGGGATCTATAATAAATATCATCCACAGTCTTCGGTTTTCCATAATGCATCCCCTCAAAAACAAAATCATAAATGCCCCTTATATCATTTTGAGACAAATCATTTTCATTAATGATTTTGGAAAAAATATTGCCAGTTGGCACATTACTGTATGATCCTAAATAATTATTGGGGTCAGCATTTTTATCTGAAATATTGCTATGTTCTTTCCGATGGACATCAAATGTCATGGTTATTGTAGTTGGATTAGTTATCCCCATTTTGCTAAAAACATACAGATATCTATTCCCATGTATAGGCTCATCTTTTAAAGTATATGCCAAATCTTCACTGATTATCTGCAAATTTGAAATTTCCTGAACATTACTGGATGTAGGTACCGGCAGCCAAATTTCCAGTTTTTTGCCATGAGTGGGTTCCACAAAGACTTCATAGGTAAATTGAAAGTTTCGTGTATTCTGTTGATCTATAGTTGGTAAATTTTTATTTGAACATGCCAAAATAAAAATGAATGGAATAAGAAAAATATTTTTCATTTTATAATTATTTTGTTATTAAAGTGATGAATGTACGAAAACGACCTTTCCGCAGAAGGGGGTATTACTATGTTGCTATCCTTAAAAACCACCGACCGGTGGGGAGCAATAGCAGTCATTTATAATTACTATAAGTTATTTTTAACATAGGGAAATTTAGGGAGTAAACAGAAATATTTATATCATATTATTTTTATAAAATGTAACTAATAATTATAATAGTTTACCCAATAACGTTATTCCATTTAAATTTTCACCCTTCGAGGAATAAACATAATTAGAATTACCGCCACCGTAGCTCAGTTGGTAGAGCAAATCATTCGTAATGATTGGGTCGGGGGTTCAACTCCTCTCGGTGGCTCACAATAAATAATAATAAGGAGATACCATGCAAGCAGCCATTTCAAAAACCAATATCAAAGTATTTCAGAAAGCATATAAAAGTAGTCCTACTAATAAACTTTCTCGGAACGCCCTTACCCGAACCAGCATGTTGGATGTTGCTATGGATTGGGATGCCTTCCGCAAGGTAGATCACACCTATTCCCATACCATTCCCAATGAAATAAAAAAGGTCACCAATCAGAAAGCCAGTGGGAGGTGCTGGGGATTTGCCGGACTGAATCTCATGCGTTTGGCTGTATGCGATAAATATAATTTAAAGGAATTTGAATTCTCTCAAAATTACTTCATGTTTTGTGATAAACTGGAGAAATCAAATTACTTCTTGGAAAACATACTGGCAACTTTAGATGAATCCTTTGACAGCCGGCTCATGATGTGGTTGGTATCTGAACCTATTGGAGATGGAGGTCAATGGGATATGTTTGTGAACCTCATGGAAAAATATGGGGTAATGCCTCAATCTGCTATGCCGGAAAGTTTTCAGAGCAGTCAATCTCGGATGATGAACCGCTTTATTACTCGGAAACTAAGAGAATTTGCATCTCAATTGCGGGAAATGCATTCCAACGGAGCCAAGCTAACCGAACTTCGTAAAGAAAAAGAAAATATGTTGGCTGTAGTGTATAATATGCTTTGTATTTGTCTGGGGACCCCTCCTGAAACTTTCGATTGGCAATTTAGGGATAAGAAGAAAAAATTTAAACGAATTAATAATTTGACTGCATTAGATTTTTATTCTAAACATGTAGATGTAGTTTTAAAGGATAAGGTTTGCCTCATTCACTGCCCCATGTCAAATAAAGAAATGAATGAACATTACACCGTAAGTTATTTAGGAAATGTAACGGGTGGGGATGCTATTTCGTATGGTAATGTGGAAATTGAGGTAATGAAACGGGCAGCGGCAAAATCCATTAAGGCTGGTGAAGCGGTTTGGTTTGGCTGCGACGTAGGCAAAATGTTTCATCGGGATTTAGGAGTAATGGATATGAACCTCTATGATTTTGAGCTTCTGTTTAACACCGAGTTCAAAATGGATAAAAAGGCCAAGCTGGAATATGGTGACAGTATTATGACCCATGCCATGCTCCTCACAGCTGTGGATATGAAAGGCAGTGATTCTATTAAATGGCGGATTGAAAATAGCTGGGGAGAGAAGGG
>DTTG01000159.1 GCA_012964845.1 Fidelibacterota bacterium | reverse complement strand
AATAGTTTTTTCATTTTACAACAAAATTGACCAGTCTTTGAGGTACTACAATTTCCTTTATAATATCCTTGCCATTTAAATGGACTTCTACGTTTTCATTTTTTTTTACAATTGCCAGAAGAGCATCCTTTTCAATTTGCTTGGATACTTCAACACTTCCTCTCAACTTACCATTTATCTGCACGGCAATGGTCATTGTATCTTCCTCAGTCAAAGATTTTTCATATTCAGGAAAACTCTCTAAAAATACTGACGCTTCTCCCCCATTATTTTCCCATAGCTCCTCGGCGATATGGGGAGTTAGGGGTGCGATCATTTTTATCATATTTAATTTAAAATCTCTCCCAACACTCTCATGAGTTGAGAAATAATTAATAAATTCCATGAGCCGACTGATGGCAGTGTTAAATTTCATTTGCTCTAAATCATGACTTACCGATTGAATGGTTTGGTGAAGTAGCTGTAAATCCTTTTTAGAGGGATTTTCTTCAGAATTAGGGAGTTGGCAAAAGCGCCATACTTTTTTTAGAAAACGGTCAATCCCCGTAATGCCCTGGTCATTCCAGTCACCGCCTTCATCAAATGGCCCCATAAACATGAGATATGCTCGAAACGTGTCTGATCCGTACTTTTCTATGAATTCATCAGGAGAGACCGTATTCCCCCGTGATTTGGACATTTTAGCCCCATCTTTAGTAATGGTGCCCTGATGGTAGAGTTTTGTAAAAGGTTCATCAAAATCGAGATGTCCCCCATCCCTCAAGGCTTTAGTAATAAAGCGGGCATACAGCAGATGCATGGTGGCATGCTCAGCGCCTCCAATATAGCAGTCCACTGGAAGCCAATTAAGTCTATCTGGATCAAATGGACCCTTGTCATAATGAGCATTGGGGTAACGAAGATAATACCAGGAGGAGCAAACGAAGGTATCCATGGTATCTGCATCTCTCTTGGCATCTTCTCCACATTTTGGACATTTTACGTTTATATATGAATCAGATGTTGCCAAAGGAGAAAGCTCATCGCCATAAGTAGAGGACAATTTAATATCTTGCGGTAAAAGGACAGGAAGTTCATCTATGGACAAAGGCACGATGCCGCATACTGAACAGTGAATAATGGGAATTGGTGTTCCCCAATAGCGTTGACGGCTTATAAGCCAGTCATGAAGCTTATACTGAATTTTAGCTCCCCCACAACCCATTTCATCTAATTTTGCATTAATGAGCTGCTGTACGTTTTCCGTTGATTTTCCCGAATATTCACCCGAATTCACTGAGATTCCATAATTACTGAAGCATTCATCATTCCCATGCAATTTACCATCAATTGATACAACCTCAATAATGGGCAGATTAAAGGCTTTGGCAAACTCAAAATCACGCTCATCCCCTGAGGGTACCGCCATAATAGCTCCGGTACCATAACTGCTCACCACATAATCGGCTACCCAAATTGGTATCTCAGCCTTATTTATAGGGTTCACAGCATATGCCCCAGTAAATACACCTGTTTTAGTCCTATCTACAGACATACGTTCAATTTCAGTTTTGACTTTAGCAGATTCTACATATGATTTTACAGTATCAATATTTTCAGGTAGGACGATACTATTTAGCAATGGATGTTCTGGAGCAAGGACCAAATATGTTGCGCCATAAATGGTATCTGATCTAGTAGTGAAGACTTCAATTTTATCCTCGAATCCTTTTATATTAAAAATAATATTTGCCCCTACAGATTTTCCAATCCAATTCTTCTGCATGTGCTTGGTTTTTTCTGGCCAGTCTAGACTATCTAATTTTTCAAGTAATTCCTCTGCATATTCCGTAATTTTAAAAAACCATTGGGTAAGTTC
>DTTG01000158.1:6044-7568 GCA_012964845.1 Fidelibacterota bacterium | reverse complement strand
GATTTAGAAGCGATCGTTCCACATAATGTGCACCTCATTTTGGTACCAAAAGTGGAAAATGCCAAACAGCTAAAAGCAGTGGATGATAAAATCCAGAATATCAGAAAGGATTGCGGTAGAAAAGAACCGGTGTATCTCATGCCCATCCTGGAAAGTGCAAAGGGAATACTAAATAGTTTAGAAATTGCCAAAGCCAGTAAAAATAATGTAGCCATAGCCATTGGTTTAGAAGATTATACAGCTGATATCGGAGTGGAGCGGACAAACCAGGGAAGGGAATCCTTATTTGCCAGGAGTCAAGTTGTAAATGCTGCCCGATCTGCTGGGATACAGGCCATTGACACAGTCTTCAGTGATGTGGGAGATGATGTGGGACTGAGATTATCAGTCCAGGAAGCTAAAGTATTGGGATTTGATGGAAAAGGGTGTATTCACCCCCGGCAAATCAAACCAATACATGAAGAATTTGCACCATCCAAAACTGAAATTGAAAAAGCCAAAAAGATTGTGCTGGCATTTGACATAGCAGAAAAAAAGGGCTTAGGCGTGGTATCGCTGGGCAGTAAAATGATAGACCCACCAGTAGTAAAACGAGCATTACAAACTATTGATTTGGCAATAGCTACCAAGTTACTCAATAAAAATTGGAAGAAAAATTGAACCACGGAGATTCAGAGACACTGAGATTTTTTATTATTTCTTTCCCTCTGTGTTCTCTGTGGTCTCAGTGGTAAAAACATCTATGGGACAGAAACTCAAATTAATTAAAAACAAAGCCGGAAGAATGGTACCCACCATAGTAAATGGTGTCAAATCTATTCCCTTTAAGGGTGTGGGTAAACACTTTCCCAAGGGAGTTAAAGCTGCCCCTCCTATTAGCATCTGTCAAGATTACCCCACATCTGGTAATAAAGTAGTTGACTCATTAAAAGATGCTCTAGAAAAGTGCAATATCAAGAATGGAATGACCATTTCTAACCATCATCATTTTAGAAACGGTGATTTGGTAATGAATAAAGTCTTTGATATTCTTGCCAAGGCTGGTAAAAAGAATTTACGCTGGTTTCCATCAGCTTCCTTTCCCTGTCATGAACCCATGACGAAGCACATGGAAAACGGTGTCATCGGCCATATTGAGGGCTCATTAAATGGTCCATTAGGAAAGTATGCCTCCGATGGAAAAATGAATGGATTGGCAGTGCTCCGCTCTCATGGAGGACGATGGCAGGCCGTTCAGGATGGTGAAGTCCATATTGATGTGGCTATCATAGCTGCCCCTACCGCTGACGCTTTTGGGAATTGTACCGGTGATAGGGGACCTTCAGCTTGTGGACTTTTAGGCTTTGGCCTGGTGGATTCACTCTATGCTGATAAAGTAATAGTGGTTACGGATAATTTAGTGGATTTCCCCTGCATCCCCTGGCAAATACAAGGCAATAATGTGGATTATGTGGTGGTGATGGATAAAGTGGGTGATCCTGAGAAAATAGTGTCTGGTACAACTCGTCTTACCAAATCTCCTGA
>DTTG01000158.1:0-5944 GCA_012964845.1 Fidelibacterota bacterium | reverse complement strand
ATGAAGTAATTGGTGTGGTCAAATGGGTGGATGGAACAGTGTTAGATTCAATATTTAAGGTAGCCCACTAAAAGGCACACAAAACACAAAACTTGAAAATCATTTTATGAATTTTAAGTTTATCGTTGGCAAAGAAAGGAAAAGATGAAAGATAAAGTATTAGAGATATGGCCAGAAATAAACTGGATTAAAGATGAAGGTTTGCGAAACAAGACGCTGGATGCTTGGGTGTATGCTATTGAAAATAGTCCCTTGAAACCAAAGGACTTGGAGGAAATTCCATTTTCCCTGCTCATTAAGGACTGCAGTGTTTCATTTATGAACCATAAACGGACATGTGTACAGTTAGCAGTAGATATAGCCAAAACCATGGTGGCTAATTTCGGAAAGGAAATCAAGGTGGATATGGATATTATGATTTCTGGAGCCATTCTTATTGATGTAGGCAAACTTTTGGAGTACGAAATAGTAGATGGAAAACTAGGTACCAGTGATTACGGCAAGATAGTACGACACCCCTTTAGCGGTGTGGCTATTGCGGCACGATTCGGACTGCCACCGGGAGTTCAGCATATCATCGGCACTCATTCTAAGGAAGGCGATTTAGGTAAGCGGACTGTGGAATCAATAATTGTACATCATGCAGACTTTGTTTCCTTTGAACCTTTTAAAGCATAATAAACTACGAATGGCACAAACACTTATAGAAAAAATAGTACAAAAACATGCCGTGGGATTAGAGCCTAGGCATGTAGTAAAATCAGGAGATTTTATTTCCATCCAGCCGGCTCATGTAATGACCCATGATAATACCGGTGCGGTGATGGGAAAATTCAAAGCCATTGGCGCCAGTAGGATGAACAATCCACGGCAGCCGGTGTTTACACTGGACCATAATGTCCAGGATAAATCCGAAACCAATTTGAAGAAATATGCTGGTATCGAAGCATTCGGAAAAGAAATGGGCGTTGATTTCTATCCTGCCGGCAGGGGAATAGGTCACCAAATAATGTGTGAAGAAGGCTATGCCTGGCCAGGGACAATGGTTGTGGCTTCAGACAGTCACTCCAATATGTACGGCGGACTGGGATGCCTTGGTACGCCAGTAGTGAGAACGGATGCCGCCGCTCTATGGGCTACGGGAAGGACTTGGTGGCAAGTTCCACCTATCGCCAAAGTAGAACTAATAGGCAAACTTCAAAAAGGGGTTACAGGTAAAGATGTAATTATTACCCTTTGTGGTCTTTTTAATCATGATGAAGTTTTAAACCATGTGCTGGAGTTTACTGGAGATGGTATCGCAGATTTGAGTATTGATGAAAGACTAACTATAGCCAATATGACCACTGAATGGGGTGCCTTGGCTGGTGTATTCCCTACTGATGGAGTGATCATTCAATGGCTGAAAGATCGGGCTGATTTTATTAGTAAACGGGGTCTGGAAGGGGTAGTCTCTGACACTTATGGAAAAAATGGTGTACATCCTCGTTTGAATTATGACAAAATAAACGATTTGGAAAACAATCCGACTAAGGCAGATGAGAAAGCCTTTTATACCAAAGAAATCAGCTTAGACCTAAACACAGTAAGCCCCCATATATCCGGTCCAAATCATGTTAAGACAATGACCAGTTTACATGCTGCCGTAGGAAAAAATATCAAAATCGATAAAGCCTACCTGGTGAGTTGTGTGAATAGCCGGGTTGAGGATCTGGCTGAAGCAGCCAAAACTATAAAAGGTAAGCAGGTTGCTTCTCATGTTGAGTTTTATATTGCCGCAGCATCCAGTGAAGTACAGGCAGAAAGTGAAACCAGAGGCGACTGGCTGGCGCTGGTTAATGCCGGCGCCACTCCCCTGCCGCCTGGCTGTGGTCCCTGTATTGGTCTGGGTGTTGGCTTACTCGGCCCCGGTGAAGTGGGTATTTCCGCCACCAATAGAAATTTTAAAGGCAGAATGGGTGATCCAACTGCAGAAGCCTATCTGGCGTCACCCTCTGTTGTTGCGGCATCTGCCATTGCCGGAAAAATAGCTACACCCTTTGATTGTGAAAGTGTTGCCCCAGAGGGAGAAATTACTGAAAATGAAAAGCCTATATCTGATGAGGGTAGCGTTCCATTACTGGATGGCTTTCCTGAAATATTGGAGGGTGAAATCATTTTCTGCCATCAGGACAATTTGAACACTGACGGAATCTATCCGGGAAAGTACACATATATAGATGATTTCACTCCAGAGCAGATGGCAGAAGTTGTGATGGAAAATTATGACCCGGAATTTGGGCGAATTGTGGAAAAAGGTGACATCATTGTTGGTGGGTATAATTTTGGCACCGGTTCTTCCAGGGAACAAGCCGCCACTTGCCTCATGTACAGAGGCATCCAAATGGTGATGGCTGGTTCCTTCAGCCAAACCTATAAACGAAATGCCATTAATAATGGCTTTCTGGTAATAGAAGCGCCCCAGTTATTGGCTGATTTGAAATCTGAATTTGGGGAAGATAAATTATCTGTTAAAACAGGATGGAAAATACAGGTGGATTTCAGAAATTGTATAATAAGTATTGAAGAGAATAGGTATCCAATCAGTGCAGTTGGAACAGCTGCCCAGGAACTGATTCTTACTAAAGGGTTGGAAAACTGGATAAAGGAGAGGATTAACAACGAGTAAGTAATGTATTTTATGTAGTTCTTTGTGTTACATACATTTCAAATCACTCACCGCAGAGAAGTTTATAGAAAAAATATTTAGCTAAAAGGAGTTTTAATGTCGAAAAGAACCATAGTATCCATGCCCGGTGATGGTATTGGCAAGGTAGTATTAGATGAAGCCATCCGCGTATTAGATGCTGCCGGATTTGAAGCCGATTATGTAGAGGGAGATATCGGTTGGGAATTCTGGCGCAGTGAAGGCAACCCACTGCCCCAGCGTACACTTGATCTCATTGCTGAACATAAAATTGGATTATTCGGCGCAATCACATCCAAACCCAAAGATGAAGCATTTAATGCGCTTTCTCCAGAACTTCAGGAAAAAGGCTTGGTTTATGCCAGCCCTATTGTGGGACTTCGTCAGCATTTCGGACTGGATATTTGCCTTAGACCATGTAAAACTTATAAAGGCAACCCCCTGAACTTTATTCGTCGCGGCCCAAATGATTCAATTCAGGAGCCGGTAGTTGATGTGGCTATTTTCCGGCAGAATACTGAAGGTCTCTACGGCGGAGTGGAGTGGAGTAATCCGCCAAAACAGGTATATGATGCACTGATGACCCATCCCAAGTTTAAACAAAATTTTGGTGATGCCCCGGTTGAGGAAGTTTCAGTTTCCACCCGGATCTTTACTAAGAAATGTACAGAGAGAATTCTCCGTGCCGCCTTTGAACATGCTAAAAAATATGGTTATAAATCCGTCACTGTCTGTGAAAAACCAAATGTAATTCGAGAAACTTCCGGCATGATGTATAAAATGGCACAAGAGATACAAAAAGCTGATTTCCCGGAAATTGAACTGTGGAATACCAATATTGATGCCCAGATGATGTGGCTTACCAAAAATCCGGAAAATTACGGTGTTATTGTGGCTGGTAATATGTTTGGAGATATTGTGTCCGATGGATTTGCAGGTCTCATCGGTGGACTGGGATTTGCCTGCAGCGCTCAGTATAATCCGGAAACGGGCATCGGTGTTTTCGAACCCACCCATGGCAGCGCACCTAAATATGCAGATTATCCCATTTCGATTGTAAACCCAATTGCTATGGTGGAATCCGCCTGTATGATGCTGGATTTCATAGATGAGCAGGAAATTGCTAAAAAGATAAGAAAAGCTGTATCAGATGTAGTATCAGAAGGAAAAGTAAAAACCTACGATATGGCCAAAATGACTGGAAAAGCTGATGTGGTGGATAAAGATGCTGCATCAACAGTAGAAATGGCAGAGGCTATCATTTCTAAACTTTAAGGAGAGTTAAAATAACGATGAGTATATCTAGACAAATTTCAGAGTTCGCAGTTGGACTAAAATTTGAAGACCTTCCTGATGAGGTAATTCATGAAGTAAAACGCTATATGTATGACTCCATTGGCTGTGCATATGGCGGATACCATACTAAAGATTTGAATATTATTCGAGATATTTACATGGAGATGGGCGGAAAAGGTGAAGCCACCGTTCTGGGATTTGGTGATAAACTCCCTGCTGTGAATGCAACTCTCATTAATTCTCTCATGGTTCGTGCTCTTGATTTTAATGATATTTACTGGAAAGATGACCCTTCCCACCCTTCTGATATAATTCCTGCGGCTTGGGCTGTTGGAGAACTGGTAAACGCTAATATGAAGGATGTTATCGTAGCCATCGTCTTGGCTTATGAATTTGAGCAGCGCCTTTGTCTATTTGCCAAGCCGGGAGTTCGGGAACGGAAATGGCACCACGCCACCCTTACCCAATTTGTGTCTCCAATCGTAGCTGGAAAACTGCTGGGACTCAGCGTTGATGAAATGGTACATGCCATCGGTATCAGCGGATGCCATAACCACACCATTGGCTGCCCCACTGCTGGTAAACTCACCATGATGAAAAACACAGTTGACCCCATGGCTGTACAATCTGGTGTTTTTGCTGCGCTCATGGCGCAAAAAGGATATTCCGGTACCGAGCGAGTTTTTGAAGGCAAGGAAGGTTTCATGGATGCTTTTATCGGCTGGAATGCAAAAGATGAGTCTATGAATCCTACCGATATGGAGGGCAGAGATGGTATTTCATCCTGGGCATGGGATATTGATGCTTTAGTAGGCGGATTAGGCGACAGCTATAAAATTATGGAATGCGGAATGAAAGCCTTCCCCACCGAAGCTCTCACCCATACCCACCTTTCCTGTTTACTCAATGCCATGATTGGCAATAACCTGGAATATTCAGATATAAAAGAAGTCAAAGTGACCTGTTTCGCCCAAGCGTATGACATTTTATTTGATCCTACCAAATACCGGCCGGAATCCCGGGAAACAGCAGATCACTCACTACCCTATTGCATGGCAGCAGCAATGGTAGATAAGAAAATCACCACAGAGTCCTTTTCAGATGAAAAGCTGAATGATCCACGGATTTATGAGGTTATTGATAAAATCAAAGGCGAACCCTCTCAGGAATTTGAAAAGATGTTCCCAGCCAAACAACCTTCAAGAGTGGTAGTAACTACCAATGATGGTAGAACATTTGAGGAATACCTGGAATATCCGAAAGGTGACCCTAGAGAACCCATGACGATGGATGATTTAGAAAACAAATTCAATTCATTAGTAGGTGATAAATTTGATGATTCTAAAAAAAATAAAATAAAAGATACTATTTTCGACTGTGAAGAACTAACAGCTGGTGAGTTTATGCAATCACTAAACGTGTAATCCCTAAATTGGACCTCTCAATTTTTAAATGTATCTCCTGTGATAATGAATACAATATTCAGGAAATCCGTTACCGTTGTGACTGCGGAGAGTTATTAGAGGTTTTGCATGATTTAGAAACAGCAATTCCGAACCCGCAATCATGGAAAGAATCCCTCGATGTAAATATGGCTGAAATTGCCTTTAGCCGCTATAAACCTTTATTATTTCCATCACTTCCCGATATTGCCCTCATTACACTTTCTGAGGGAGACACTCCCCTGTATGATGTAACCCATTCATTTCCCCAATTTAATAGTCTTAAGTTAAAACATGAGGGTATGAATCCAACCCTGAGTTTTAAAGACAGGGGAATGGTTTCCGGTGTTTCCTGGGCAAATCATTTAGGTTGTGAAAATGTCATTTGTGCCTCAACCGGCGATACCTCTGCTGCCATGGCAGCTTACGCCGGAGCAGCCCCAAACATGAAAGGGATTGTCCTCCTCCCCCAAGGAAAGATATCACCAGAACAACTGGCACAGCCTATTGCATTTGGTGC
>DTTG01000157.1 GCA_012964845.1 Fidelibacterota bacterium | reverse complement strand
ACTCTCTTTGGCCTATAATGAGCATCTGAAGATTGTCAAGGGAAAAGGTCAGTATTTGTATGATGAAAATGGTCGAGAGTACCTGGATTGTGTCAATAATATCAGTCACGTAGGCCATTGCCATCCGGCAGTCATTCAAGTCGCTCATGAGCAAAACCAATTGTTAAATACCAACACCCGGTATCTCCATGACAACATTATTAAACTGGCTGAAAAACTCACATCAAAATTACCAGTACCCCTATCTGTGTGTTATTTTGTGAATTCCGGTAGTGAAGCCAATGAATTGGCTTTACGGATGGCTGCGGAAGTAACGAGGAACAACAATACCATCGTCCTAGATCATGCCTATCATGGGAATACATCATCCCTAATCAATATAAGCCCTTACAAATTTAACGGCAACGGCGGAATGGGCAAACCAGAGCATGTGGAAGTGGTACCCATCCCAGATATATTCAGGGGTGAATTTAATGACCCGGAAACTGCTGGTATTAGGTATGCGCAATACGTTCAGGATGCTATTAAACAACAGGGGGATGGTTCTACGTTTATTTCGGAATCATTATTGGGCTGCGGAGGACAGATACTTTTACCTGATGGATTTTTACAGGAATCCTTTCAGTATGTGAGGGCTGCTGGTGGCATCTGCATCAGTGATGAAGTGCAGGTTGGATTGGGAAGGGTAGGAACTCATTATTGGGGATTTGAATTACAGAAAATAATCCCGGACATCGTCACCATTGGCAAACCTCTGGGGAATGGCCATCCTCTTGCTGCAGTCGTCACTACAACTGAAATTGCAAATATTTTCAACAATGGCATGGAATATTTTAATTCATTTGGCGGTAATCCCGTTTCTAGTGCCATTGGTTTATCGGTTTTGAATGTAATTGAACAGGAGAAACTACAGCAGAATGCATTGGATGTTGGAAATTATCTATTGTCGGAATTGAATTTGCTAAAAGAAAAATTTGAAATTATTGGTGATGTAAGAGGGACCGGTTTATTCATTGGAGTAGAATTAGTTAAAGATCTAAAAACGCAAGAACCTGCATCAGAAAAGGCAAAAGTGATCACTAATAAAATGAAAGAAATGGGAATTCTATTAAGTACGGATGGTTCCCATAATAATGTTCTAAAAATTAAACCACCGATGGTATTTACAATAGAGAATGCCCAGTTGGTTATTGATTCTCTAGAAAGGCTATTGCCTAAATTATCATAATAATACAATATTCACTTGAATAAAGATTTCCATCACATCTGACTAGTTACATCTTATACATACTTAATTCTCAAAAAAATTACTACCCATCACTTTCTAGCCATCAGTTGTCTGGGGGCTTTTTTATTAATCCCACCTCTCCAATTCTTCCTTCCGTATAAATAATCCAACGCTCATTCTGTGCGCCAAGTCACACTATTTATTAGGCTCTGATTAGGGCTTTAATAATATGAGGAAAGTGCTGTAAACTCTATCGGATATATACATTTAGGAGGAAACATTAGAAAAATCTACATATTACTACTGGTTAATATTGCTTTAAGCTACGAGCTTACTACTTTTTCAGAGATGACTTTCCCTCTGGGGATGACTAGTGATGGTACCGTTGTTGTGGGTACGAATCTTTATAATAAAGCTGTAATTTGGAATGCTTCTGATGGCGCTACCATTGTTGGCGATGGAGAATTCTGGGGTGTTTCTGAAGATGGGAAAATCGCAGGCTCTCTTTACAACAGTGCTGGTAAAGAAGAGGCTGTTATCTATGAAAATGGAATAATCACTTATCTTGGCAATGTGCCTGGCGGAAATTCCTGTGATGCTTTTTACAGCAGTGGACTGGGCATGTCATCAGATGGCACAACGGTTG
>DTTG01000156.1 GCA_012964845.1 Fidelibacterota bacterium | reverse complement strand
GGGAAAAATAAACCGGAATCTGCATTAATTACACCCACCAGGGTGACATTTTCAAAATCCAGACCCTTGGCAATCATTTGTGTGCCCAGCAAAATATCGGCTTTGCCATTGGCAAATTTTTCGAGAATTTTTATGTGGGACCCTTTTCCACGTACTGTATCCATGTCCATTCGTAAAATTTTAGCATCGGGAAATTGCTGCTGCAAAACATCTTCTACCCGCTGAGTGCCCGAACCGGAAAAAGTCATATTTTCTGCATTACATTGACCACATTTTGATTCCGGAATTTCAAAAGCTTCACAGTAATGGCAATGTAAATTATTATCGGTTCGATGAAATGTTAATGCCACAGAACAGTGTTTACACTTCTTAATTTCACCGCACTCTAGACATTGATGAACCCGGGAATATCCTCTGCGATTCTGCAAAATAATCACCTGTTCAGAACGTTCTAACCTGTCATTTATTGCCTGAATCAATGACTTGCTTAATAGTGCACTACCATCATCAGAATATTCCTTTTTCATATCAACCAGCTCAACAGCAGGATAGTTAGATTTTCCATACCTTTTGGTGAGTTTTAGCAGGGTGAATTTATTTTGCAGCACATTATAATAACTTTCTAAACAGGGGGTGGCACTGGTTAATAATACGGCTGCATTGGATTGTTTGCCCCGTACCATTGCCACATCCCGGGCATGATAGCGGGGAGCCGGATTTTCCTGTTTGTAGGAAGACTCTTGTTCTTCATCAACAATTATGAGTCCCAGATTTTTCAGCGGTGCGAAAATGGCAGATCGGGCGCCTACCACTACGGAGTATTCTCCTTTTTTTAACTGCTGCCAGGTCCAGCCTTTTTCAGCTTTTGTCATTCGGCTATGCCAGAGTGCAACCCGGCTGCCGAAGGCTTTCCGAAACCGGCTGGCAACTTGTGGAGTAAGAGCAATTTCCGGAACCAAAACCAACACGGATTTACCCTCTTGAACAGTAGTTTGTGCCAACTTGAGATACACCTCTGTTTTTCCTGATCCGGTAACACCATGCAGCAGATATGGGTGGAATCCTTTTTCCGCATTTTGGATGCTGTCAACCACTCCCTGCTGTTCTTTAGATAATTGAATGTTTTGAAATTCACCAGGACCCATTATTTCAAAGGGGTCTGTTATTTGGGGTTGAGACAGCGATTCAATAAGTCCGGATTGTTCTAATTGACTGCAGACAGTATGGGGTGAGGAGGCAAATTCAGTTAGGGATGCTGTTTTTACTGGTTCATTAATGCAGGAAAGTGCTTCCAATAACCGTTTTTGAGCAGGCTTTTTATTTTCAAAATTGGAAATTGCATTTAATCCTTTGGGAGTGATTTTTACAAATTGAACTTGCTTTGGTTTATACAATTTCAAAAATGAATTGGGAACGGCTGCCTTCAGTACCTGACCCAGTGGTGTGATATAATACTGAGATATCCACTCCAATGTCTGCCAAAGTTCTTCAGGAATATGAAGTTCTTTTTCACGGATGGAATCAATAGTGAGTATTTTCCCTTTGTAGCCAGAGTCTGCACTTACTGCCACAACAAAGCCTGGCTGCAATCTTCGGTTTATTGGAGCATTCACACAAGTTCCAGGCTGTACGGTTCCATTAAGGGATATAGGAATTTTATATGTGAAAGATCTAAAACTGGAAATTGGAAAACTGACCCGAGCGAACATAGGGATAATTTAGAATGAGATAACTATTTCTTTGACTATGTATAAAACTAATTTATTGAATACATATCTGGACAAAATGATGATTTTAGAATTGATTTATACCCCGTCATTTATGGCGGGGATTAACTTTAAAAAAACTGAACTTTAGCCCAAAATAAAACTTAGGTGTC
>DTTG01000155.1 GCA_012964845.1 Fidelibacterota bacterium | reverse complement strand
GCCTGACTGTGGCTCAGGAGGCCGTGGGTTCGAAACCCATCAGTCACCCATTTTATTTAGGTGTAAACAATAGGTATGCTTTATTTTCCAAATTTTATTTGGATTGTAACCGCTGCTAAAAATATAAAACTAAGGAAGATTACCCTATTTTATTATTCTTTTTACTCTGTTTGAAAAGTGAAGCAAAAGAAAAATTTAAATATCTTTCCCGGAAGAAAACCCAAACGCCAATATTTACAGACCCCAGTACCAAATGAAACAAGGAGTTCATTTCATTAAAAACATATAAATTGTAAATTCCAATAAATAAATTAAACCAGATGGTCATTTTCATCATTTCTATTTTTTCATTCTTATCCATGTCTTTTCCTCTAAATTAATTGTTACGCACTATGAGTAATATATTTCACCCCTTGAAATCAATTCTGGTCACTCATCACAAAATTTATCTTAATAAATAAAATGAGACCTGCATCACAAAATAATCAATTCATTTTTTTCTACTCACAAAATTTGATATTGTTTCTCATAATAATAATTGGAGGATGTACCCACTTCAAACCTGAAAACGATCCAAATCCTTCAACACAAAAGAAGGTGGAACGATCTTATTTTTCAAATGGAAACCTGGAATATGAAGCCGAATTTGTCAATGGGAAGTTAGACGGTACCAGTAAAGTTTGGTTGGAAGAAGGGACACTATATTCAGTTTCCCAATACAGCAATGACCAACCCCATGGAGCTTGGAAAAAATTTCACCCAAATGGGAAGTTATTGTTTGCGGTGAATTATGAATATGGAGAAAAACATGGCACTGAAAAATGGTACTATGAAAATGGTCAAGTGAAATCCGAACAGGAGTTTGAATATGGAAATGCCAAATCAGGAATCATTCGCTGGAACTTTGATGGAACCTTGCTTTATTGAATTGGGGTCATTTTAATAATTTTTCTAACTTAATATAAAGGCAACTAGCTAAATTTGAATATGATAAAACTTCGCTGGCTATTACCTCTTCTTGGCTTGCTGTCATCCTTATTTGGCGATTGCGATGGATTTAATTGGTATCATAATATTGATATAGAACACTGTGACCCCGGTGACATGAAAGCATTACACCAATTTATTAAAAATAGTGGTGATTCCCTTGAAATGGATATGGATGTAAATTTTAATGGAGAAGTGGAAATATTGGAATTGGGGTGGCAACTTTGGGAAAACGGAAGGTTAATCCATTGGATATGTCAGGAAGTACCCTCCCCATATTATTTTTATGAGTATGATTGTGGATTAAGCGGAGCTATCCCGTTAGAAATTGGTAATCTTGATGGACTGGTGAAATTACGTCTTCAAAGCAATAACTTGTCCGGGGAAATACCAACTTCTATTTGTAATTTGAAAATTATTGATACCGGAAACTATTGGTTTAACCTTGAAAACAACAATCTTTGTCCCCCCTACCCCGATTGCCTTGAAGAATTAATGGGCACTCAAATTATTACAAACTGTAAATAAGTTTTCCTTCCTTTTCTTCTCTAATTCAGTTAAATTTCGTATTCAATTACGGAGGGAAAAATCATTATAAACAGTATTTTATTTAAAGGTGTAATTATATGCACCACCTTAGTGACTTTAATTACAGCCAACGATACCCTATTTGTTGATATAGAAAATAGCGATATTGATTGGATTGGCAGGAAAGTAACCGGAGAACACTCTGGCACATTAAATCTATCTGATGGTTTTGTCATTTGGAATGGTAAATCCATTACTGGTGGAAAAATAACTTTTGATATGACCAGCATACAAAATACTGACATTGAATCACCAGAATGGAAACAGAAATTAGAGGATCACTTAAAAGCCGAAGATTTTTTTCATACGGATTCTTTCCCGCATG
>DTTG01000154.1 GCA_012964845.1 Fidelibacterota bacterium | reverse complement strand
CGCTACATTTGCGGATTGTCGCCAACTCAATATAGGTGTGACAGCAAAAGATATGATACTGTATATTATAGGACAAATCGGAACAGCAGGTGGCACAGGATTTTCCATTGAATTTTCTGGTGAAACTATTCGAAACCTGAGCATGGAAAGTCGAATGACAATTTGTAATATGGCTATTGAAGCAGGTGCCCGATCGGGAATGATAGCTGTTGATCAAGTCACATTAGATTATATTAAAGGTCGACCATTTTCACCCTCTGAAAATGAATGGGAAAAAGCAGTTTCATCATGGCAAAATCTTAAAAGTGATAGTGATGCAAAATTTGATAAAGTAATTCAGATAGATGCTTCATCAATTAACTCCATGGTTACCTGGGGGACATCACCCGAAATGGTTACTGAAGTAAACGGTACAATACCTTTTCCAGATAATAGAAATTCTAGCACAATTGATGCAGCATTGGATTATATGGGCTTAACTTCAGGCACCGCAATTAAAGATATACAGCTAGATAAAATCTTTATTGGATCCTGCACAAACTCGCGGATTGAAGATCTTCGGTTGGCTGCAAATATACTTAAAGGACAACAGATAGCAGATAGTATTAAGTTAGCTCTGGTTGTTCCAGGATCTGGGCCAGTAAAGAAACAAGCTGAAGCAGAAGGGTTAGATAAAATATTCATAGATTCTGGATTTGAATGGCGAGAGCCAGGTTGTTCCATGTGCCTTGCCATGAATGCGGATTATTTAGAACCGGGTGAACGCTGTGCATCAACATCAAACCGCAATTTTGAAGGACGTCAAGGTCAAGGCGGTCGCACACATCTGGTAAGCCCTATCATGGCAGCGGCAGCAGCGATAGAAGGACACTTTACAAATGTATCAAAATATTTGGATAATTAATTATGGACAGATTTAAAACATTTACTGGAGTTGTAGCGCCGTTAAACCGGTATAATGTGGATACAGATGCCATCATTCCTAAGCAGTTCTTAAAGTCAATCCACCGTAGTGGATTTGGAGATAATTTGTTTGACGAATGGCGGTATTTAGATCATGGAGAGCCGGGGCAGGATTGCAGTGACCGGCCGTTGAACCTTGATTTTGTCCTGAATCAGAAAAGATATATGAACGCCGGGATTCTCCTTACTCGTTCAAATTTTGGCTGTGGTTCAAGCCGTGAGCATGCACCTTGGGCATTGGATAATTATGGATTCAGAGTAATTATTGCGTCGAGTTATGCTGATATATTTTACAATAATTGTTTTAAAAATGCCATCCTCCCAATTTGTTTAACAGAAGGGATCATTAATTCACTTTTTGAACTAACTTTGGCAAAACCCGGATATACGCTGACGGTTGACCTTGAAGCGCAGATTATTACAGATCCATTGGATACAAGGATATATTTTGAAATTGAAAAATTTCGGAAAGATGCACTGCTGGAAGGCTTAGATGAAATTGGACAGACCCTTACACATACAGATATTATTAAAAATTTTGAGAAAAAACATAGAAATGAAAATCCCTGGTTATTTAGATCATTATGACACGGCAAAAAATACTTAAACCAATTGAACTGTTTGATACGACCTTGCGAGATGGCACCCAAGGTGAAGGCGTAAATTTATCCGTAGATGATAAACTGAATATTGCTGCCCGCTTAGCTGAATTTGGCATTAATATTATTGAGGGCGGATGGCCTGGAAGCAATCCCCGGGATATAGAGTTTTTCAAACGTTCAAAAAATGAATTAAAACTAAAACAGGCATGTATCGCAGCATTTGGGTCAACGGCACGATCCCCTAAAACTGTAGCTACAGATTCTAATCTTAAGGAACTTCTGAAAGCTGAAACTGAAATTGTCACTATTTTTGGTAAAGCATGGTCATTGCATTCTCAGCAAGGTCTGGGATTAACAGCAGATGAAAATGCTGAGGTTATTTTCAGATCGGTAGAGTTATTAGCAAAAGCTGGAAGAAGGGTAATTTTTGATGCAGAACATTTTTATGATGGCTATAATGAATCCCCTGAATTTGCCTTAAAGATGATACAAGCTGCAATTGAGGGTGGTGCAGACACAATTGTCTTATGTGATACCAATGGGGGTTCTTTACCACATGATATTAGTAATGCTACCAAATGTATTACAGATAAATTTGAGACACAGGTAGGTATACATGCACATAATGATGGTGGCTTGGCTGTTGCCAATACGCTGGCAGCTGTTAATGCTGGGGCTTCCCATGTCCAGGGTACCTTTAATGGGGTAGGTGAACGCTGTGGCAATGTAAGTCTGGGAACTGTAATTCCGAACCTGATATTGAAAATGGAGCGGGAAACTAAATCTACTTTGAAACTTGAAAATTTAGTTTCTCTTACCCATTTTGTATATGAAATCATGAATATGCATGCAGATGACCAGGCACCTTTTGTAGGAAAATCAGCTTTTGCACATAAAGGGGGGATTCATGTTAGTGCTGTAATGAAAAATAGTAAAATGTATGAGCATATTGATCCTAAGTTGGTAGGTAACAAACAGCGTGTGCTGGTATCAGATCTTTCAGGACAAAGTAATATTAGTTATAAAGCCGCTGAATTAAACATCACTCTAGGAAACGATAAAACATTACCAAAACAATTGGCGCAGAAAATAAAAATGCTTGAACATGAAGGGTATCAATTTGAAGCTGCTGATGCATCTTTTGAATTAATGATGCTAGAGGCATTAGGGAGATTCACTCCGTATTTTGAGGTAATTGACTCTCGTATCAATATAAGTTATGATCAATTGGGTCATCGTCAGGCAGATGCAATGTTAAAAATTAAGGTCAATGGTGAAATAGAGCATACTATTGCAGATGGCAACGGACCTGTTAATGCCCTCAGTTGCGCACTGAGAAAGTCATTGCAACGGTTTTATCCTGAATTAAAAGATGTGAAATTAACTGATTATAAAGTAAGAGTGTTAAATGGACAAAAAGGCACTGAATCTACAGTTAGAGTTCTAATAGAGAGTTCTGATGGACTTAATAGCTGGTCCACAGTTGGTGTCTCAGAAAATATTATTGAAGCAAGTTGGCAAGCATTACAAGACAGTTTTAATTACAAATTGTTAAAATCTCAACACTTAATTCAATCAACCAACGAAAATGAGAAAGTAAACATTTATGTCTAATCATTGTGATTTAACCTGGTTAAATGGAGAAATCATGCTTTTTATAAAGGCCACAACTAATGTAATATATGAATAAAATGGAATCTCACATAAATTCAGCACTATCGAAAATAGACCAATTTCATGATGCTTGTGGCATTGGTTTTATTGCTGAATCCAGGGGAAATCCATCAAGACGGGTATTGGAGCTTTCATTTAAAGCATTGCAGAATATGCAACACAGGGGTGCTATTGGTGCTGATGAAGAAACTGGTGATGGTGTAGGAGTACTTGTAGATATTCCAGTACTTTTTTTTACAGGTTTAGTAAAAGATAAATTTAATGTTCAATTGAAACCTGATGAGATTCTCGGTATTGGAATGGTGTTTGTCCCAAAACATTTTCAAAAAACCACAGAAAAAGAAATAAAAAGCGCCTGTCAGAAGCTTAAAATCAATTACATTGGAAAAAGAAAGGTTCCAGTAAACAATTCCAGTCTAGGCCCAACTGCTTTAGAAACATGCCCAACAATTTTACAGTATTTTTTCAGCCTTAAGCCAGGGAAGATTAAAAAAGTAGAATCCCGGCTGTACCTTCTCAGAAAACGCATTGAGAACAAATTAAATAATAAGCATGAAAAAATACACTTCTGTTCACTTTCATCTAAAACAATTGTGTATAAGGGGCTTATGAGGGCAAACCAATTAGACAGGTTTTATGATGATCTAAACCACTCTGATTTTAAGGTCCGGGTTGCAATCTTCCATGAACGTTTTTCCACCAATACAGTCTCCAATTGGTGGATGGCACAACCCTTCAGATTTCTGGCGCATAATGGAGAAATTAATACGATTAAAGGCAACCGCCTGTGGATGAAGTCCCGAGAAAAAAAACTCAAATCATCTTTTTGGAAAAATGACTTAAAATCTCTTTACCCCATTATCAGAATGGGTGGTAGTGATTCTTTTAGCCTTGATAATGTGCTGGAGTTTCTCACTCGTAGTGGAAGGTCTGTGTTAGAGGCCATCATGATGCTTATACCTGATCCTTACAAGTATCATACAAAAATGCCCCGATCGCTGAAGGGATTTTTCATTTATCATGAGAATCTTATGGAGCCTTGGGATGGCCCTGCAGCACTTGTTTTCACCGATGGAGATCATGTCTGCGCCAAGTTGGATCGGAATGGTTTGCGCCCTCTCCGTTACACTATTAGCAGAGATGGATTAGTTATAATGGCCTCCGAAGCTGGGGTGGTTGATATCCGGCCAAAGGATTTGGCACAGCATCGCCATATGAGCGCTGGTGAGGTTTTTAGTTTGGCATTGGATGGTAGTGGCATATTTGAAAATGATGAGATTAAGCAAAAGATAGCGCAATCTTATCCTTATTCAGATTTTATTAGAAAAAACATGATTAAAATTAAACGCAGTAAGGCAGAAGACGAATTTATGCCTTGGGCAAAATCACCGCAAAAATATTTCCAGCACCTGGCCATTGCTTTTGGTTTTGATGAAGAATCCATTCAGAAGGTACTCATCCCAATGGCAAATAGCGGTAGAGAACCTATCGGTTCAATGGGGGATGATACCCCGCCAGCAGTAATGTCAACCGTGAATCGAAAACTGTATGATTATTTCAAACAGGCATTCGCACAGGTGACCAATCCTCCCATTGATCCTATCCGGGAGAAATTGGTAACAAATTTATGTAAATACTTGGGTAGTGAAGAAAATATTCTGGCTGATGAAATCCGGTTTTCAGGTGTAATTCGTATCACCAGTCCAATCTTGTCCCCCCTTGATGTAAAACGATTGAAAAAGCAGCACAGGCGTTTTAATCACCGGATAATTTCTTGTTTGCATAAAAAAAATATTTCACTGGAAAAAAGAGTAAAAGAAATTATCATGGAATGTGAAAAGGCAGTAAAAAACGGTACCCGGATTTTATTTTTAAGTGATGAAGATTTAACTCTAGATCTTCTCCCAGTGCCCATGTTGCTGGCAGTATCAGCTGTGCATCATTATCTGGCTGAAAAAAAATATAGAAGCAGGGTTTCCATTATTCCCATAACTGCCGATGTCATAGATGAACATCAAATTGCCTGTCTGCTTGGTATGGGTGCCAGCGCTGTTTACCCGTACTTAGCTTATGATATTATCCGCCACAGATTCCAAAATGAAAAATGGGCCAGCCACATGTCCAATTACCGCTATGCAGTGGAAAAGGGTCTCCTGAAAATCATGGCTAAAATGGGTATTTCAACCTTCAGCAGTTATCACGGCAGTATGCTCTTTAATAGCATTGGATTATCTAAACAGCTGCAGAAAAAATATTTCCCCTATATTATCAACATTCCCGGCTCCACAAATTTAAAAACACTGCACAATCTACAGTTAAAAGCAAATGCATTGGCATTTGGCAATAGCGATACCAAACTTCCTTCTTATGGCCGTTTTCAGTACCGTAAAAACGGAGAGCTGCACGCCAATTCACCGGTGCACTTTAAAAAAATCCAGAACCTTGCTAATAATCAATCTGCCTTGACACTTCATGATTATCAGCCTATCATGATTCGGGATTATTTTCAGATAAAAAAACAAGGGAATTTGCCGATTGAAAAGGTGGAAGGCTCAAGGGAAATTCTAAAGCGGGTTGGACTTGGGGCCATGTCTTTTGGCGCCATTTCTGAACAGGCGCATCGAACCCTGGCCAGGGGTGCTAATTTGGTTGGTGTTCGCAGCAATAGCGGAGAAGGGGGAGAACACACGGATCGTTTTGCCCATCAAAATCCAGATAAATCTGAAAACTGCTATATAAAGCAGGTGGCCAGCGGGCGCTTTGGTGTGACTCCTGATTATCTCACTGCAGCCAGGGAAATCCAGATAAAAATTGCACAGGGGGCTAAACCTGGAGAGGGTGGACAACTGCCGGGTAATAAAGTCACACTATATATTGCCAATGCTCGGGGAACCACCCCAGGGGTACCTCTTATTTCACCACCGCCTCATCATGACATTTATAGTATTGAAGATTTAGCCCAGCTTATTTATGATTTAAAACAGATAAATCCCAAAGCAGCTGTATCTGTAAAACTGGTGGCACAGCCTGGAATTGGTATCATTGCCTGTGGAGTTGTAAAAGCGGGAGCAGATATCATTTTAGTAGCTGGTGGTGAAGGTGGCACTGGATCCAGTCCGCTGGGATCTCTCAAGCATACGGGCATGCCCTGGGAATTTGGGTTGAAAGAAGTACATAGTACCCTTTTGGAGTCTGGTCTGAGAGATAGGGTGATATTAAGAGTTGATGGCGGTATAAAATATCCCAATGATATAATTATTGCTTCTTTGCTTGGAGCGGAGGAATATGATTTTGGTACATCGGCCCTCATTGCCATCGGTTGTATTATGGCCCGGCAGTGTCAGAAGAATACCTGTCCGACAGGCATTGCAACTCAGGATTTAGACCTAATTCAGCGTTTTAAAGGAACTCCTGAAAACATTGCCAATTACCTGAATAATATTGCAAGTGGTGTGCGGGAAACCCTGGCAGAAAACGGGATTCATTCATTGGGTGATATTGTGGGCAGGATGGATTTATTGGAACTAAGCCCAAAATACAAGAAATCAGCCCGTAACAGCCGTGTACTCTTAAATCAGTTTCTAATACATAGTGACCGCAATGAACTCAAACCGTCTTCGACTGTAAAAGTCAAATTAGTAAAAAGCCGAATGGAGTCTCAGTTAGATGACCGCATCATCCAGGAGCACCGCTTGGAAATTATGACCCATGGTAGGGCGGTATTCCGGAGGGTAGTTAGTAATACCGACCGCGCCATCGGCACCCGTCTCTCCGGTGAATTATCTCAATTGCATGGCCAGGGGTTATTTAAAGGGAATATTCAGTACCGAATGACGGGAGTTGCAGGGCAGAGCATGGGGGCTTATTTGGTGGATGGCATAGAGCTTAGACTAAAGGGGATCGCTAATGATTACGTAGGCAAAGGGATGAATGGCGGATTGATCACAATCCGTTTGGATAAACAGGTACGGGATAGGCGTAAGAATATGACTATCATCGGAAATACAGCCTTATATGGTGCCACAGGTGGAAGGATTCATATTGCAGGCAGGGCAGGGGAACGCTTTGCTGTTCGCAACAGCGGAGCAACGGCGGTCGTTGAGGGAATTGGCAATCATGGATGTGAGTACATGACCCGTGGGACTATCATCGTTCTGGATAGTATCGGGCAGAATTTTGGCGCAGGGATGACTGGTGGTATTGCCTTTTTATACTCCAAAACCAAAAGCAATTTAGATAATTTAAATAAGAATTATGTGAAAACAACAGAACTACACGAAGATGATGAATTATTAATTTTACGTTTATTGAGAAGTCACCGCTTTCATACCAGATCGCATATTGCTAAAGATATTATCACCCATTGGAATAAGGAGAAAATTCATTTTTCAAAGATAGTGCCCAAAGCCATGGAAAACATTAACCTGGATAAAATATATAACCAACAGGCATCCTATCGAATGGGAGTTTTGTTAAATGAATAGAATTTTAT
>DTTG01000153.1 GCA_012964845.1 Fidelibacterota bacterium | reverse complement strand
ACCATTAAATCATACCCTCGGTTAAATTTATTTTGATGATAAGCAATATCCGGAAGACGGTAGGTAGGTTCACCAGAGGATTTAATAATTACTCGATCTTGATCTCTGCCCGCTTCAGTTGCTTTAAACCAGGTAGCTCCCTCTTTTTCATAAATGAGGTTTTTTTGTCGAAGTGTATCAACAACATCTTCAATGGCACCAGAATCATATAGTGAATTCTCATTGAAAAATGAATCAAATTTGAGTCCAATTCGTGCGAGAGTTTTTTTAATGTTTAAAAAAATATTGGATTCAGCCGCTTCTTTAAATACTTTATTATCAGCCGTATCGATGAGTGAATCACCATTTTTATCCAAGAGACTCTGGGCAATTTCGATTATATATTCACCTTCATACCCTTCTTCAGGAAACTCCGTATTTTCGCCTACAAGTTCAAGATATCGAGATTTTACCGATTCTCCCAGTCGATGCATCTGCCTGCCGGCATTATTGTAATAATACTCACGTTCAACTTCATAACCATTCCATTCTAAAATACTGCTGATCACATCGCCTAAAATTGCACCCCTGCCATGTCCAACTGTGAGGGGACCGGTGGGATTAGCACTGACAAATTCTACCTGAGCTGTTTTTCCCTGTCCAAAATCAGATTTCCCATATTCTTTATTCAATGTTAATACCGATAGTAATTGAGATACAATGGCATTTTTATTTATGGAAATATTTATAAATCCAGGACCTGCAATGTCTGTGGAGTCCACTAAGTTTGGATAATCAGATTTCAGTTTATCGGCAAGAATTTGGGCTATATCTCGAGGGCTTTTACCTAATTGCCCACCAAGCTGCAAGGCTAAGTTTGTGGCAAAATCACCATGGTTTGGATTTTTCGGAAGTTGAACAACTATTTTTGTTTCCGGGTAATTCAGGGTGGTTAAAATTTCCCTGAGGGCGGAGGACAAAGCATTTTTCATTTCTTGTCTTGTATATCTGTTATAGAACCATCTGCCCAGAGGCGCTCAAATTCATAGTATTCCCGTGCTTTTTTACTGAAAATATGAACCACGATACTGACAAAATCTACCAGTACCCAATCTAAATACTGGTAGCCTTCCGTATGCCAGGAAGCAGTACCTTCCTTCTTCATGGTTTCATTAACATGGTCTGTTATAGCTCGAGATTGAGGTTCAGATTCAGAGGTGCAGATTACAAAAAAATCAGTTAAGGTAGTAATAGTCCTCACATCAATAATTTTTATGTCCAGCGCTTTTTTATCCAACATAAGTTCTGAAATACGGTGGGCGTGAAGCTCACTCCCTGAAGGATTAGGTTTTATTTTTTTCGTTTTGGGCAATGGAGTTTAAATAGTTAAAAAGGGGGTTGAAATAAAACTGCTTCCCGGTAGGATGGCAAAGTGATATAGTCTTTTCCAATGATGAGGGTCAAATCGTAAAAAAGTAATTCATTTTTATCTTCAATAATTTTGCTGTCTTCAATCATTAAAATATTGGCTAATTCCTTGGCTCTTTTCAGGTTCCCTCGATGGTGGAGAATTTGAGTTTCTAAATAATTAAAATGATCTGCATTTTTTGAATCTAATACGTCTAATCCTTGCTCTCTTAGAAAATCGGTGTACATTCGTGCAAGATTAGACACTCCACACCCATTCCTGATTTCTATTTGAATTTTATGGCCGGTTTTCTTTTCGTATTTTGTTTTTGTGATTAAGGTACTTAAATCAGGATAATTTGCATCAATTCCTGAGTTAAAGAAAAGACGGTTTACTCCAGATATGAGAAATCCAATAACCAATACTCCAAGAATACCAAAGGATAGATTTGAAATCAAGCCTTTCAGTTTATTATAAATGGATTTCTTTTTGTGATGTCGCTTTTTAAGGGACATTTAAGGGGGATAAATTCCGGTTACGGATTGGAGAATTACTATAATTAACCAATTGAAACGAGAGGATAGAATTGGGACTCAATTTATATTCCACTCCAAGTTCATAGCCTATTCCAGTTTGAGGACCATTGGAGTAGGATAAATTATTTTGACTCTGGATTAAGTGGAGCCCTGTTTTAAATTGCAAACGTTCTGAAAGTTTAAAGCTGGAGTAGTTAGAGTAAATTCCCATTGTTTGACTCTTGCCTCCACTCATTGAGGTCATCATGGTAAATCCTTGATTCATATTGAATTTGTTTGGATTCATAATAGATTGCTCAAATTGACCGGTATTAATTGGCAATTCGTTTGGGGATTGATTGGCAATAATGGATTGTCCATCAACCAATGCAAATGTTAGGATCAGAAATAACGGGTTAAATATGGATAGAGTTTTTTTCATAATAGTCATTCATTTCCTTTAATTGCTCAGGATTATTCACCCCTTGAATTTCGAAAGAATTATTGATTTTTTCAATGGCAACTTTTTCATTTTTCTCCAAAATGAGGTTTAACACATCTGGAAGATAGTATTCCTTTTGAGAATTATTGTTTCCTACCATAGGAAGTAAATTAAATAAAGTCCATGATTTAAACACGTATATTCCGCTGTTTATTTCCTGAACAGCACGTTCTCCCTCAGTTGCATCTTTTTCCTCTACAATTTTGCTTAGATTTCCATTTTCGTCACGAATTACCCGTCCATATCCCTTTGGGTCGGAAAGGTCCGCTGTCAAAATGGTACCCAAAGAATCCTGTTCATCATGAAGCGAAATTAATTTTGCCAGTGTTTCCACTGTAATTAGAGGAACGTCTCCGTAGAGAATGAGTATATTTCCATTGAAATTATGCAGGGTTTCTCGGCATTGCATAACAGCATGAGCAGTCCCCAATTGTTGTAATTGCAGCACACATTCAACGGGTTCATCCTTTAATGCCGATTGAACAAGCTCATGTTTGTACCCTAAAACAGGAATAATACGGCTGGCACCCAGTTCTTGAGCTGTTTGTACAACACGGGTAATCATGGGGAGTTCGCCAATTGGGTGAAGAACTTTTGGCAAGTCCGAATCCATTCGTGTACCCTTGCCTGCTGCAAGAATGATTACAGCTAATGGTTTATTACTATTCAATATTTTTCTCAATAATGCCGCCGCCTAACACAACATCATCCTGATAGAAAACAATAGATTGCCCAGGCGTAACAGCAATTTGGGGTTTCCCAAATTCAACGGAAAATTGATGGTCTTTTTGCGTAATTGTGGCATCAATGACAGGGCTGTTATATCGAATTTGTGCCTGAACATCACAGGGAAAAGACATATTATCAACCAACCAGTTCACTCCGGACACTTCACAATTATTTTTGCTAAGGCTTCCCTTTTTACCAATTCTAATTTGGTTATTTGAGGGGTCAATATTGGATACATAGCGAGGCTCCGGGGTGGATAATCCCAAGCCCTTTCGCTGACCAATGGTATAGTCGGTATAGCCGGAATGTTCACCCACAACTACCCCGGATTCATCCACAATTTCACCAGCACCAATTTCGGACATTTTTTCTGGGATATACTCTTTTAAAAATCGTTTGTAATTATTATCTGCCACAAAACAGATTTCCATGCTTTCAGGAATTTCGGCGGTTTCAAATTTATTTTTCCGGGCAATATTCCGTACTTCCTCTTTAGTGAGATCACCTAGAGGGAATAGTGTCCGAGAAAGTGTGTGTGCTGGTATTCCCCATAAAACATAAGCTTGATCTTTCAGGGAATCTTTACCTTTCTTCAAAACAGATGATCCCTTTAAATGCTGAACTTTTGCATAATGCCCCGTGGCAATATAGGCTGCCCCCAGTTTATCAGCCTGTTGCACAAAGGCATCCCATTTTACAAGGGAATTGCAGCGAACGCAGGGATTTGGAGTCCGTCCTGCCAGGTATTCATCGGCAAAATTATCTACCACCGATTTTTGAAAAACGTCCGTAAAATCAAGGGTGTAATGAGGAACATCCAGTCGGTCGCAGACCAGCTTTGCATTATTAATAGCTCCCACTGAACAGCAATTGCTATCGTCTAATAAGTTGCCGCCCACATCACGGTATTCCCATAATTTCATGGTTACGCCGATAGCATCGTACCCCATTTCTACTATTTTCAAGAGCGCAACGGAGCTGTCCACACCACCTGACATGGCTACTAATACTTTATCCGGCATGATGAGCGATCTCCTCCACATTACTTTTCAGGATTTCACCGATAGATTCGGCTACTTTTTTTACATCTTCTAATTGGTGAATCTTACCAAAAGAAATCCGCACGGTTGACAGTGCATCCTCCTTAGTAAGTCCCATTTCTACCAGCATTTCGGAGGCTTTCACCGTACCGGAGGCACAGGCAGAACCAAATGAAATACCAATACCTGAAAAATCTAATTGCAGGACCAGATCCTGTCCAATAACCCCATGAAATGTTATATTGAACACACCCGGTATGCGTTTCTTTCCATTGATGGAATAGGATATATTCTGTTCATTTAAAAGATTTAAGAAATACGTTTCCAGCCGCAGAATATGCTCGGTGTTTTCTTCTAAATTTGTTGTGGAAAGTTCAGCCGCCATTCCAAAACCACCAATTCCCCCTACATTTTCCGTACTGGCACGGAGATTGGATTCTTGGCCTCCCCCATGAATAAGAGGATCAAGCTTCGTTCCCCCCCGTTTATACAATGCTCCAACCCCTTTTGGCCCGTACAATTTATGGGCGGACATGGACAAATAATCCACAGGAATCTCTTCTGTATTAATTTCAATTTTTCCAAGTGCTTGAACAGCATCAGAATGAAAAAGTACATTTTTTTCTTTTGCGATTGAGCTAATTTCAAAGATGGGATTGATAGTGCCCAATTCATTATTTACCCACAT
The DNA here is from genome assembly GCA_012964845.1 of Fidelibacterota bacterium. Lineage (GTDB taxonomy): Bacteria > Fidelibacterota > Marinisomatia > SCGC-AAA003-L08 > D37C17 > D37C17. The sequence continues at coordinate 2,896 of DTTG01000153.1, read as the reverse complement.
GATTGAAATGAGCCGGGTATTTTCCTGAATATTTTCTTCAATATCTGCTGGCTGTATCATACCATTATGATCAGGTTTAATGAGGGTGATGTCAATATTTTGACTTTCTAAATAGGGCAGTACTTTCAAAATTGCAGGATGTTCGTAAGAACTGGTAATAAAGTGGTCACCCGAGCGTAAAACACCTTTCAGAACCATATTATTAGATTCTGATCCGCTGGAAGTAAAAATGATTTCGTCCGGCTGGGCATTTATGGCATTGGCAATTTGGCGGCGGGATTTTTCCACCACAGCCTTTGCAGCCTGTCCTTCCCGATGAATACTTGATGGATTCCCATAGATATGTTCATTCAGGTCCGTCAATAATTCACCAATCCGTGGATCTAATGGAGTGGTGGCAGATATGTCACAATATATTCTTTTTATACTCATAATTGAATGGTAAAATTAAATCGAATTAGCTACAATGTAAAACATGAAATATCGACGAGGTTATATGGGAAGTTTAATTTCCATTCCCTGTCGGGCAGCTATAGTGTTTGGAAATACAGCTTGGGCATCTTTCTCAATTTCCCGTACGGCTTCATCGTTATTTGCAGGACTATGATGATATAAAACCAATTGTTTAACATTGGCTTGTTTTGAAACAGCCGCGCATTGCTGCCAGCTGCTATGTCCCCACCCCTTATGCGCAGGAAGCTGTTCATCGGTAAATTGGGCATCCATTATGAGCACATCGGCATCACGGGCTATATCAATTACATTGGGATTTAATTGGTCATCAGGATGCTCCAAATCTGTGCTGTAAACTATGGATTTATTACCCAGTTCAATGCGGTAACTATTGGCTCCGTTTGGATGTCCGTGTTTGCAGGCAGAAATTTTCACTGAATCTGAAATTTTCAACCCGTTTTCGGGGAAAGTATTTAAATTCAGTTCTGCCTGGTACATGGGTATTTCCACCGGCCAGAAGGTATAATTATGAAGGTGCCCAAAAATTTCATCTATACTGAGTTTATCCTGTTTTCCATAAATATGACAGGTGAAATCTTTTAAAAAAAAGGGGGCAAATCCCAGATAACCAATAATATGATCCCAGTGAAAATGGCTGATGAAAACATGGGCAGATTTTGGCGGATTACTTTCCTGCAGGAGGGAATTACCCAATGGTACCAATCCCGTGCCCATATCCAATACAATCAGATCATTATCTGCTGTACGGATTTCTACGCAGGAAGTATGTCCTCCCACTTCAATTTTATCTCTGTCAGGAGTAGGAAATGAGCCCCGAACTCCCCAAAATTTGATTATATGTTCAGCCATGATGTACTAAATTCAGCTAATAATTTACCGGGTTTTAAGTATGCATCCCAAGAATTCAGTAAAGGGGACAGGGGATTGGGTATCGAGTATCGGGGTAAGAGGTAAAATTGGGGAAAATGAAATTTGAAACCAATCTTAACTTTGTTATTTATCCATCATATCCATCGGAAGGTGGAGTAGATGGACGAAGGACAAGCTCTGTAACTTTGCAACTCAGGCACTCAGGTACTCAATAATAGGGTATAGAGGATGGGGGTGAGATGTAAGTAAAAATAACTCTTTTCCACTCTGGAGCTCTGTAACTTTGCAACTCAGGCACTCAGGTACTTAGCAAGCTCATGAACTCAAAATCAAAAAAACTCTGGCAGGACCGAATATATCTCCTCTTAGCTGGGATATTCATCGCATCGCTCATTTCATCCAACCTTATATTTCAAAAATTTTTCTTCTGGACACCCTTTGCATTTATGGCCAATCCTCATGCCGGGGAATTTGTGAGATGGCTTTCAGGATTTACTTTTGAACTTTCAGTGGGTATTTTACCATATCCAATAACATTTTTGGTAACCGATTTAATATCTGAAATATATGGCAGGGAAAAAGCAAATAGAGTAGTGGTAACTGGTTTTATCTCCAGTATTTTTATTATGGGGGTTGTGATGGTGGGAGATATGGCAGCCGCTACGGTTTGGTCGCCTGTAAATGATAATACCTTCCATCGCGTATTTGGCTTATTCGGGCCTGCAGTGTTTGCCTCAATGACAGCTTATCTTACAGCTCAATTTATTGATATCCGTATTTTCCACTTTTGGAAACGCAAAACAAACAATCGCCATTTATGGCTGAGAAATAATGGCTCCACTATTTTTTCTCAATTAATTGACACCTTATCCGTACTATTTCTCCTCTGTAGTTTTGGTGTCATTGAGTGGGTTCGGTTTTACCCTTTACTACTCAATGGGTTTATATTTAAGGTATTGGTGGCATTGATTGACACACCATTCTTTTACCTGTTTTCGCATTTATTGCGAAAATTATTCCATTTAAAGTTGGGCGAAGAAGTGCAATTATAGGCAAAATTGTGCGATTTCTGTGACCCCGCTCACAAAATGAATGTAACAGTATGTAATAGGAGCGAATATTGCTTCTTTTAATCATTTAACCTTGTTTACATTTCTAGGTGAAAATGGTGGAGGAATTTAATTGGTTTTCCGAATTATCAGTAAAGAATTTGATTCAACCGAACCAATAATTCCAAAATAAATAACAATAAAATAAACAATACAATGGAGGAAATAATGAAAACTTCTAAATGTTTAATGGGTATCCTGCTAAGTTCAGTACTACTTATTGGTTCTGTCTTTGCTGGTAACGCCCTAAGTCAAGATGTTAAAGATGGCATATTGAAAAAAGGCCAAATTTCTGTATATAATGAAATAAGAAGTGTTGGCGAATTTAATGGAAATACAAATAGAGACTGTACAGACTGTGAATTTGACTTCACACCTTATGGCTCAGAATGCTGTGACAGTGCCTGGGATGAGTTTGGTATTGACTGTATGACTCTTGAAGC
>DTTG01000152.1 GCA_012964845.1 Fidelibacterota bacterium | reverse complement strand
TTTTTCATTAGAGGAAGTGGATCATTTCCTGAAGATTCTGCATTTTTTAATTCTTCCCGGATAGATTGAATATGAATATTTAACCAGTTTTGCTCTAATCGTCTAACACAGTCCTCAGCAGATTTTAGACTGGGAGTTAATTTTTCCAAATCAAAAACAAGTTCTGCCAATTTATTCCGGTAAGTTTCATTTTTAAGTTCATCCATAATTAAGCTTGCCTCCGGAGCATTGGATGAGTGCAGATGAATATATACCTTTTCATAAATTTTCTGAGATAATACTGTCATCAGCCATTCTGTTTTAACCTCATCAAATAAAAATTTACGGATAGCAATATCCTCTGCAAAACAAAGACGGATGAGATCATTTTCCAGTAATTGTTTTTTATCCTCAGTTTTTGGTTTTGGGCTTTTATTATTCTGCTGGAAATTTTGTCTTCGTTTCAGTTTTTCCAACATGTTGTGAAGGGACTGAAAAATACTTTCCGCACTCACTCCAACCAATTCACTTAATTCACGGCCTTGCAATTCACGGCTCACAGGATCTTTAATTTGAACAATTTCCATGAGGACATCATTCACAAATGCAGTTTTTCCCGAAGTGGTGGAGATATCCCCTTTATAATTTTGAAAATGGAAGGTCAGTAATTTGGTACTATTTTCAACGGCTTCCAGAAAGGGTGTATTCCCATCCCGTTTCACCCAGTCGTCTGGGTCCAGGCCATCGGGAATATTTACGATTAATGGGGAAAGTCCCGCCCGAAGTAACACATAACCTGCACGAATGGCAGCAGCTTTTCCGGCAGAGTCGCCATCATAAGCTAAGTGTACTTTTTCGCAAAATCGTTTAATTTGAAGCGCATGCTGATCTGTAAATGCTGTACCGGATACAGCCACAATATTGTGAATACCCGATTGATAAAGCTGAAGGAAATCAAGGTAGCCTTCAACCACAATAACTGATTTACTATTTCGAATAATTTGTTTAGTCTCATGCAAACCATAGAGAATTTTGCTTTTATTATAAATAGGTGTTTCTGGGGAGTTAATATATTTAGCCGGGTCATCCGATTCAAAAACACGCCCGGCAAAGGCAGCAATTTTACCAGCAGAATTTGAGATACTGAACATTATTCGACCCCTGAATCGATCCATGTATCCGCTTTTGGTATCAATAAATAAGCCGGATTGTTTCATGGCATCGCTTCGTACCCCCTCCGTTCGGAAAGCCGAAAGCAATGCATCCTTTTGTTTCAGGCTGTAGCCCAATTTGAATTTTTTAATGGTATCCCTGGTAAGGCCTCGAGACTCTAAATGTGCCAATACTTTGCTGCCCTCTTCTGTACCTAGGTTTTTCAGAAAGGTATGTGCGGTCTGGGCATGAATATCAAATAGCTGGGTAATGAGGTCTTTTGATTTTCCAGCGGTCTCATCAATCTGCAGTTCTATGCTATACTGATCTGCCAGGTGTTTTACGGCATTTACAAATTCCATTCCTTCAATTTCCATAATGAAATTGATAACACCTCCACCCACACTGCAGCCAAAACATTTATAGATTTGACGCTCAGGACTTACCGAAAAAGAAGCAGTCTTTTCTCCATGAAAAGGGCAGAGTCCGAAGTAATTACGACCTCGTTTTTTTAGCTGCACATAGCCGGATACCACTTCAATGATATCCGCAGTACTACGAATTTGTTCAATAATTTGTTCTGAAATCCGTGCCATGAGGAGGTGAAAAAATACGGCAATCTATCTGTTTGGGACATATTTTTTATTGATAAAAAGATTATAAATTAGGTTTCATTCTAAAAAGCAGAAATTGACCAAACCGATAAAGAAATAGACCAAATGGTTTATGAGCTATATGGCTTGACAGAGGAAGAGATAAAAATTGTGGAAGGGCACTCATAACCCTTTACATATT
>DTTG01000151.1 GCA_012964845.1 Fidelibacterota bacterium | reverse complement strand
AAATTCCATTTTTTCTGAGATTACTTGTAATTCTGAATCTGCAAGATACCAATCTGTCATATGTGCATATGCCACCAAAATAAATCCATAGTGGTCAATCCAATCAATGTCATTTTGATTATTCTTTACCATATTTTTACTAGCATTTGCTCCAATTTATAGCATGATGGTATCGATAACTTTATTCCATTCATCCAGTGATTTCTGTGTTTCTGCATCCTCCTTCAATTCACCTGTAATTTCAATAGACTCAATGAGATCATCCTTTTGAATCGTATTCACTACATCCAGGCTATCGCTATCAGAAACTGCTCCAAATACTGTATGTTTTTTATCCAGCCAGGGAGTTTCCACATGCGTAATGAAAAACTGACTGCCATTGGTATTGGGACCTGAATTTGCCATAGATAAAATTCCAGGTTTATCATGTTTGAGATCACCATGAAATTCATCTTTAAATTTATAACCAGGATCGCCAGTTCCTGTGCCTATGGGACATCCACCCTGAATCATAAAATCATCAATAACTCTGTGAAAGGTTAATTTACTGTAAAATCCACGCTTTGATAAATTTACAAAGTTGGATACGGTCATTTTTGCTTTATCCGCAAAAAGGTCCAATTTAATGTCACCTTTATTTGTCTTTATAGTTGCTTGCATGCTTTCCTTCCTTATGTTATAAATTATATTTAAATTGAAATTACCATGCCGTCATAGGCAATTTGAAATCCCTGCTGTATTACATCTTTTCTTGCTTCACTGCCTTCCCTCAATACATTATTGGTATGATTCAGGTGTGTGAAATTTACTTTTTTTCTATCCATTTTATCTAATGTTGAAAATTGTTTAATACTTTCCCTGATAGATGGATGAGGGATAGCGCTTACGTCTCTGTTTTTAAGCTCTGTTTTATCATAAAAGGTTCCATCCAATAATGCAATATCACTTTCTTTGATAAGTTGATTTATATCAGTATCCCATCCATCCCATGAATCAATATCGGGTATATATAAAACTGATTGGTGAGAAGATTGAATACGGTATCCCACTGTTTCCGAATACTCATTACGATGAGGCACCTGAAAAGGTGTGATTTTCACATCTTTAAATATATCTATTGGGTAATTATCCTGAAGGGCTAATAAACGGATGTTGTTCAATTCCAGTAGCTGGGTAAAAGGTGCATTGTTTTCCAGGAATGACTTCATTTTCGGCATGACATAAACAGGGATATCATTCGTATTCATAACTTCAAGACCCAATTCCAGAAGTCCCATATAATGCCCTAAATGGGCATGGGTAATGCATATACCGGATATGCGGGGTTTATCATTTATATGGTGCTCTATTAATTGCAGTTGGTATTTAAAATCAGGAGTGATATCAACCAGAAAACAATCCTTTCCATCCAGAACGGCAAGTGACGCAATCAGTCGTTTTTGGTTTGAATCTTTCCATGCCTCCCTACAGCAATCTTCTGAACAACCGGTATGGGGGTATCCTCCATCCTGTGCTGTCCCCAGTACTAATAGGTTGCTGGATGCATTTGCCTGCTGCATATTTTTAGTGGGAAGTTGAGGAAATGTTATAAGTTATTTACAGAGTTTTCTTGTCTTGGGGTTCTTCCAAGAAGTGGTCTTCACATGCTCATTACTGATCCATCCCTGTACCTGATTTATAGGGCTTTCTACCTTATAATCATCCTCTCTTTTCTCGATAATACGGGCATATGAGGAAGCCCTGAGTTTGCCTACCGTATTCCCTTCTCCTTCTGCTGGCGGAGCATCCCAGAGGTCTACTGTATAATTGAGAAAGACCCATTTCCTGTCTTTTCCCAATCGTTCAGCAATATCGCCTGCCGCCCAAAGAGCCACATATTCAACACAGTCTGGATCAACATTTTCTGCCACAGCAGGTGCTTTTTCAACGCTACT
>DTTG01000150.1 GCA_012964845.1 Fidelibacterota bacterium | reverse complement strand
TGAATACTGCTACTTTTGAAGTAGATGGAATGGTTATTCGTGGTGGATTTCTCTGATTAGGATGACCAAGCGATATTGGTAAGACTCTGGATGAGTTGAAAGGTGTGTCATTGCACAAATTTGATAATGAAACTTGGATTTTTACAGTAAATTTTAATCCCAAAGAAGTGAAAAAGAGAGAAATTATAGAGGTTATTGAATCAGAAGAGGGGCAGTTCAAAATTAAAAATTGGCAAATCATTCAGTAATTAGTATTCTATCAATACTATGAAGAAACTACTGATTATAGCATTATGTTGATTCGCAGGCAAATTATATTATTACTTATTGTTGATAGTAATGATCAATAAAATATTTTGTAACCTTATTATTTATTGGTCATCTAATCAATAAAAGGGAGAAAATCGTGTTTAGTTTATTTACAGATAACAACAAGACAGTTCATGTAACAGATGCAACTTGGGAAAAGGAAGTTAGTAATCATGATGGAGTTGTACTCGTAGATGTTTGGGCACCATGGTGTGGCCCCTGCAAAATATTGGGTCCTGTAATTGATGAAATATCAAATGAGATTAATGGTAAAGCTAAAATCTGCAAATTGAATTCTGATGAAAATCAAAAATCTCAAGAATTAGGAATACGGGGAATCCCAACCATGTTGTTTTTTAAGAATGGTGAATTAAAAGATACCATTGTTGGGCTCCAGCCAAAAAATAACATCATTGATAGAATAAATTCCCTTGTTTAATATTAATGCGTGAAAGTTATTGATGAATCAACAATTGAACTTGCAAAAACAGGTGATAACAATTCGCTCTCTGAAATTGTGAACGCCTACTCTCCAAATATTTATTCATTGTCCTTAAAGTTTATGAGGAACAAGCATGATGCTGAAGATGTATTGCAGGAAACTTTCTTAAAGATGTTAAATAGCATTCCCAAATTTGAGGGCAGGTCAACTTTATATTCATGGTTGTATAGAATTGCCACTAATACCGCTTTAGAAAAACTAAGAAAGAAATACCCGGAACAATTTGAGATTGAACTAGATACCGTTGATTATCACGAACATTCAGGTAGAAAATCTTTTGAATTACCATATTTTGATGAGAAAGACTTAGATAATAGTGATCTGAAAATAGAATTAAATTCAGCAATAAAAAAATTAAATGCAAAATTACGAATAGTTTTCATATTGAGAGATATTGAAGGAAATTCGGTGAAAGAAACTGCCAAAATATTGAATTTAAGTGAAGCTAATGTTAAAGTACGGCTAATGAGGGCAAGAATGTTTCTAAAAGAAAATCTAGAAGACTATTATAAACAAAGGAATGATAATGCAGCATAAACATACTTTAAAAGAATTACAATTAATTTGCCAGCAATTTGGTGAAGATATAGATTCAGAAATCTGTGAAGAAGTGAAAAAAAGTTTAAAAGATTGTCCGGAGTGTCGTGTCCATTTTGATTCAATTAAAAAAGTCGTAAATATTTATAAAGTAAGTGAAACTGAACAGAATATACCTGAAGATATCACTGCAAATTTATTTAGGTCATTAAACTTAAAATAATTTGTAACTTCATGAAAACAATTACATCTAACTATTAATGGAATATAAAATGGAGATTAAAATAAATAAAATAGTGAGTATAGCTTTTGCAGCAGTTGCTTTTTTAACTGCTCAAAATCAATTATATATACCAGAAACTTTGAGTGGAAACCAGTTTGATCTTATATTGCAACATGGTAATACCCAGTTGTTTGATGGCATGGCAACAGCAACCATGGGTATCAATGGCGATAATCTTGCGCCCACTCTTATTTTCGAACAGGGAGAGTATGTGAACATTAATGTGACCAATAACTTAGATGAGGAAACAACCATCCATTGGCATGGTATGCATGTCGCACCCGAAAATGATGGCGGACCTCACTCCG
>DTTG01000149.1 GCA_012964845.1 Fidelibacterota bacterium | reverse complement strand
ATTAATTAGATTCATAAAAGCATAATAAAAAAGCCCGGCAATACCGGGCTTTTTTTAATCCTAAAGAATTCATTAATCCTTTTGGTATAAGATGTGAAATTCTTGTAAATTTTTAGTCTTGTTTCAACGCATATATGACTAAAAATAATTCTTCCAGAACACTTGTCAACTTGCTGGGTATTCCTTCATTATTAGCAATAATATATTTAGGAGACTCCTATTCCAATATTCCGGTTTTCTCTGTTTTTATAGGAATTGTGCTTTATTTAGGCGCTTTAGAAATTGCACCTCTATCAAAAATGAAAAATGGACAGCCTGTAATTTCTGTTTTGTTATTGTTCTTAGCCCTATTACAAATTGGAAGGATTCCCGGAATTAATTGGGAGATACCCATCCACATATTAATAATCGGATTAACCTTAACAGCCATGGCAATGGAAATATTCCGAAAGAAAGAAACACCATTGCTCAACATATCAATTTTAGTTTTCTCATTTGTCTGGTTGGGATTGATGCTGGGATCATTATCGGAATTGAGAAATTTACCGGATATTGGGTTTAAGATAACCCTTGCGCTTTTTCTCTCAGTTTGGATATGTGATACAGGAGCATTCTTTTTTGGAAAGAAATTTGGAAAGAAAAAAATATTACCAGACGTCAGTCCTAAAAAAACCTGGGTGGGCACAATTGCAGGATTTATATGCTCAGTGATATTCTTATTAATACTTAATCAATTTGGATATTTTCCAGAATTATTTACATTAATTGATGTCTTAGCTTTAGGTATCATCGCTGGATTATTTGGACAATTTGGTGATTGGGCAGAATCATTATTAAAACGCGAAGCAGGAGTGAAAGATACCAGCAATATCCTGGCAGGGCATGGAGGCATTTTAGACCGATTTGATTCCCTAACTTTTGCAGCACCAATTACCTTAATTTATTGTACATATTTTATTAAGACAGGGTAGAAGATTAAAGCAGAAGATATAAAAATTATTTTAGCTACAGACTGCGGCTCAACCACAACCAAGGCAATATTGATTCAATATGCTGAGGGTACCTATCGATTAACCCATCGTGGTGAAGCGCCCACAACGGTTGAAGCGCCATTTGAAGATGTTACCCGTGGCGTGATAAATGCCGTTTTGGAATTGGAAGAACTTTCAGGGCGAAAACTATTGGATGGTGAAAATATTATCTCTCCCACTCAGCATGAAACCGGAGTTGACATTTATATTTCTACCAGTTCTGCTGGCGGTGGGTTGCAAATGATGGTTGGGGGTGTGGTGAAAAGTATGACTGGCGAAAGTGCACAGAGAGCAGCGCTGGGTGCAGGAGCAATTGTCATGGATGTTTTGGCATCAAACGATGGTCGTCTCTATCATGAAAAAGTCCAACGGATTCGCCAATTACGTCCGGATATGATTTTGCTTTCCGGCGGGATAGATGGAGGTACCGTCACCCATGTGGTGGAACTCGCTGAAGTCTTAGAGGCTGCCAATCCCAAACCCCGTCTGGGTATAAATTACAAGTTGCCGGTTATTTATGCAGGAAATAAAAATGCAAGAGAACCCATAAAAGAGAGGCTTGGAGAAATAACAGATTTAATAACCGTTGATAATATCAGGCCTACACTTGAAGAGGAAAATCTACAGCCCAGCCGGGATAAAATCCACGATTTGTTTATGGAACATGTAATGGCTCAGGCGCCGGGATATAAAAAATTAATGGGTTGGACGGATGCCCCAATAATGCCCACTCCTGGAGCAGTTGGGGAAATTATTAAAAAAATTGCTGAAGCAGAAAATATTTCTGTAGTTGGTGTGGATATTGGTGGTGCAACAACGGATGTGTTTTCAGTTTTCGAGAGACAGTTTAATAGAACCGTTAGTGCTAACCTTGGTATGAGTTATTCAGTCTGTAATGTTCTGGCTGA
>DTTG01000148.1 GCA_012964845.1 Fidelibacterota bacterium | reverse complement strand
CATATTTCAAAAACGGTACAATTTGAGGGGAAAATCTATTTACTGAATTCTGATGACCCCTTTACAGGAATTTTATTTAACGAATATTCCAATGGACAGCGTGAATATGAAGGTTATTATAAAAAGGGAGTACCAAACGGAAAATTGACTTATTATTTTGACAATGGTTCAAAAATGCGCGAAGGTGTTTTAAAAAATGGTTCTCCTGCAGGTCGGTGGATATATTATAATTCTGATGGCAGTATTAAAGAAATTATAGATCACTAAATTAAATGTCAGAAAAAGCAGAATCATCATTTATTAAATGGATATCCATGATAATCTGTACCGCATTAATGGTATTATATTTATGGTTAGTCTTATATGTTTTTTAATGGGCAATAATAATGTTTGACTGGCTCACTTTGGAATGGCTTATGACAAATCTGGAATGGGTGGTTTTAGGCATGTTCGTAAGTTTGGGAATTCTACTTATTTTTCCTATATTGCTCACACTTGAATTTCGAAAATTAAGCAAAAAGGAAAACAATTAAATGGAATCGCTGTATATACTCATAGGTATTTGCTGTGGTATTTTCGTTCTGTTTTCGCTGAGTGAAGTGGTGACATTGAAGAAGGAAGTAAAAAAATTAAATGGAATTGTCACCCATCTACTTAAAGCAGATAAATCTAACAATAGTCAATCAGATTAGATTCAATTTAATTCTCATAAATAACTCATTTTTTCATATTTTATAATACCTGTAAATTAGAGACTAAATTTCTTGGGAAATTATTACCTTTACCAATAATTAATGGCTGAATCTATACCACAATCGCAGGAGAAAAACTCTAAGGTATATACTTTATACTATGCCTTTTTTCTCATCCCCCTAATGATCACAATCTTTGGGGTGATGTTTTTTTTCATGTTTAAGGTATTAACCTATGAATCAAATTCTCCTTATGAATATCTTACAAATGTGCAAATTGGTTCTGCTACCAAGCGCTGGCAATCTGCTTATGAATTATCAAAATTATTATCAAATCCAGAGTTGGTACCCCTGGATGCAGGTTTTAAAAATAAGATGGTATCTGTTTATCAAAAGTCTATTCATGATGATCCAATGGTACGCATGTATTTGGCTTTGGCAATGGGTAGAACCGGACAACAGGAATTTGGTCCTGCATTAATTGAGGGTTTGGAGGATGAAGATGAGGGTAGTCGCCTGGCTGCAATAAAAGCTCTGGGTATTTTAAGATATGAACCAAGTGTAAAACATGTTCGTAAATTTATTCAGGATTCAAGCTCTAATGAAGAGAAACTCGCAGCAGCCATTACTTTGGGGGCACTTGGAGATACATCTGTGATTTCTGAATTGCAGAATCTTTTGGAAGATGAAGAACCAAATATTCGCTGGGATGCAGCCATCGCATTAGTGAAATTGGGCGACTTATCTGGTAATCAAACTATTAATAATCTTTTGGATAGATCATACTTAAATAACTTCAGCGAGGTGGATGAAGAGGAAAAGGTGCAGGCAATATTGGTTGCAATTCAAGTGTCTTCTCAATATCCATCTGACAATTTTATAACCAATCTGTTAAAATTAGCCACCTTTGATAACAATATGAAAATTAGGGACCTTGCCATAAAAACATTAGATAAAACCTACAACAGGAAAATATAAATGTCAGATAAAGTAATACCAAAAGCATCAATTAATACAGATTCAGGGAATGATCTGGATAGAAAAGGATTTCTGGGTTGGCTGTCAGTAGGATGGCTTGCATTTGCAGGAGCAACAGGCGGTTTTTTCACTTTGATGATTCGCTTCTTGTTTCCCAATGTATTATTTGAGCCACCTCAATCTTTTAAAATTGGTTACCCGGATGATTTTACAATCGGAAAGGTAGATACCCGATTTAAGAAAAAATATGCTGTATGGGTTATACGTAATGACGAAGGAATTTATGCACTCTCAACCGTATGTACCCATTTAGGCTGTACTCCAAACTGGTTGGAAGTTGAGCAGAAATATAAATGCCCCTGTCATGGAAGCGGTTTTAGAAAAACAGGAATCAATTTTGAAGGTCCTGCTCCGAGACCTCTTGAACGTCATGCTATTTCCCTGGCATCTGATGGTCAAATAATTGTGGATAAAACCATGCGGTTTAAATGGGAAAAGGGCGAGTGGGAAATAGAAGAATCATTTTTAAAGATTTAAGAAAAGTAGAAAAAATTAATGTATTTGGAATATTGGATTAACGGATAGATAGAATAATGGCTTTTAAGCTGGGATAAATACAATTCCAGAACTCCAGCTTTCCAGAATTCCAAAATCATTACCATAGAATATTGTTTACCATCATTGTGTTACAATTGGGTATAAAATTAAATAAAATATAAGAAGAGAATGGCTGAAAAAGAAAAGAAAGAATCATTATTAGACCAGTTGGGTGAATCCCAAGTCTGGAAATCAATTATTCGCTCTGGTGTGCCTCGCAACAGACGACAGAGAATGTATGCAGTATTGGGAAATGTATTTCTCCATCTGCATCCGGCACGATTACCCAGACATGCCGTTAAAATTGGGTACACATGGTGTATGGGAGGATTATCATTTTTCTTATTTGTGGTGTTAACCATAACAGGAATTCTGCTCATGTTTTATTATCGCCCCACCGTAGAATATGCCTATACCGATATCATCGATTTGACGGAACAAGTTCCATTGGGCATTATGCGTGAACTTCACAGGTGGGGAGCACATGCAATGGTCCTTACAGTTTGGCTGCATATGCTGCGGGTATTCATGACAGGTTCATATAAACCACCTCGTGAATTTAACTGGGGCGTTGGCGTACTGCTTATGACTATCACTCTTTTTCTCAGTTTTACTGGTTATCTTTTGCCTTGGGATCAATTGGCAATCTGGGCGGTAACAGTTGGTACCAATATGGCACGGGCACACCCCTTTATTGGGCATGAAGGTCCGGGAGCATCCCTCTTGGCAATTGGGGATATTAACCTTGTACACATGGGGTCGGATGTCCGTTTTGCGTTGCTTGGCGGCAGATTTGTGGGAGAGGCAACTCTATTACGGTTTTATGTGCTGCATTGTATAGCGGTTCCATTTATTGCCATGATATTTATGGCGGTTCATTTTTGGCGAATTCGGAAAGACGGTGGTATTTCCGGTCCATTGTAAAATAAGGGAAATTTATGAGTTACATTAAAAATCTATTTGATTTTCTGTCTGCACCAACCATTTCTTTTACCCTTCTCACGGTGGCATTCCCTTTTATTTTTCCTCCCAGTGATTGGTTTGATAAGAAAAATAAACAATGGGGAATTTATAAACTCTGGACAAATAAAGGTGCATTCTGGATTTTTATGTCCATCACCTTCTTTTTTGTTATTGGTTACTTTGATCCCTATTTTAATCTCACCATGACAAAACCGGATAATATTCCCATTATCTTAATGATTTATTCCATGATATTTGTTGTTTGGCTGGGGATGAAACAAGCCTATATTAATGATGCCAGATTGGACCGGGGAGAAAAACCAGAAGAATGGAATGATCCTGATGATAAAGTATTGGTATGGCCTGATTTGGTTTATATTGAACTCATTGCCTTAATTTTATTTATGGTATTGTTAATTGTCTGGTCAATATTAATTGGGGCACCCTTAGAAGAACCTGCAAACCCGGCTGCAACACCAAATCCATCCAAAGCGCCGTGGTATTTTCTTGGACTCCAGGAAATGCTGGTTTATTTTGATCCCTGGATTGCAGGAATTATTTTCCCCATATTTATTATCGTTGGAATGATGGCAATACCCTATATGGATATCAATAAAAAAGGTGAGGGATATTATTCCTTTAAAGAACGACGGGTAGGATTTTTTATTTTTATGTATGGATGGTTTGTGTTGTGGGTTTTCCTAATTGTGGTTGGAACTTTTTTCCGTGGTCCAAACTGGAACTTTTTTGGACCTTTTGAATGGTGGGATCCCCATAAGGTCGTTCCACTATCAAATGTAAACCTCTCTGAATATGTGTGGGTCAAACTCCTAAATAAGGGGTTGCCAACAAGTATTCTTGCTCGAGAGGCAGTGGGATTTGTTACCGTTATTGGGTATCTATTTGTAATGCCGCTATTGCTGGCTAAAACCAAATTAAAAAGTTTATTTGAACATTATGGACCTGTTCGATATTCAACCTTGATGTTATTTGGTTTGACCATGTTTGCCCTGCCTATAAAAATGTATCTCCGGTGGTTATTCAATTTGAAATATATAATTGCGATCCCGGAATGGTTCTTCAATATTTAATTAAAAAAAAGATATAATTTTGAACGACGAAAGATATTGGAATATTAATCAACTAAATAAATGGTTTGCCATTTCAAGCATTATTTTCATGGTATCCATAATTTGGATGTTTATAGATGATAATGATGATGACTTTAAAGTATATCAACGAAAATTCAGGCAATTGGAAATTGAAAATGAAGAAAAAAAGTTAATTGCCGAATTAGAAGCTGTAAAAGATGAGAGAGTTGGTTATGAAGAAAAATTGACAGGAGCTCAAACATCTTTTAAGGCAAAACAATCCCAACTTTTAGATGCAGAGAGTTTGCTTGTTGAATCTCAAGCAAAATTCTATAAAGCAAATATGAATTTTCTTAACCAAAAATCAATTTTAGATGCTGAAAAATTCAATTATGAAACAGCCATGCTACACCTTCATGAAGGTGATGACCCCGCTGAAATTGAGCAAACATATCAGGTAGTGATAGATAAAGTGTATACACTCAGGCTTATTAAAGAAGAAAAAGAAGCCGTTATGTTGGCAATTGAAGATCAAATAAAAGAAATAAAATTTGAGACTAAAATTGCAGAAGATGAATTAAATTCTGTATTAAAGGCTGCCAATCTGGTAGATAGAAAATTAAAGCTTATTGATCGCCGAAAGATGTCTCTCGCAAATAAAATTGGAGATATTGTTCGTGATCTTCCTATTTTAGATTTCATGGCTCCTTATTTTAAAGTTGAGCAAGTAGTACTCCCTAATATTAAATACAATGTGAATTTTGCGTCTGTACCCGAAGTTGATCGCTGTAAAAGCTGCCATTTGGGAATTGATAATCCGGATTATAAAAATGCAGAACAGCCCTTTACAACCCATCCAAATTTAGATCTGTATCTCACCTCGAGTTCCAAACATACCTATGAGGATTTTGGATGCACCAGCTGTCATGCCGGTAGAGGAAGAGGAACGGATTTTACTTCAGTTACACATACACCAAGCAGTCCGGAGCAGAGGGCTGAATGGGAAGAAAAATATGGTTGGCACGAAATGCATCATTGGTTAAAACCTATGCTTCCTGTAAATTATACGGAAGCAAGTTGTTTTAAATGTCATCAGGATGAAGCCAACATTACTCATGCGGATAAGCTCACTATGGGGCTCACACTCATTGAGAAAAATGGCTGTAATGGCTGCCACACAATTAAACCCCTGGAATCAAGGCGGAAGGCAGGCCCTGATTTAGCACGAATAAATGAAAAAGTTGATAGAAAATGGGTAGCAAAATGGATTAAAGACCCAAAAAGTTTTAGACATAATACCAGAATGCCATCTTTCTTTGGCCAATCAAATAATTCTGAACCAGATGATATTAAAAGAAATGACACCGAAATTTATACCATAGCTGAATATTTATTTCAGGATGGCGAAAAAATGTCCCGGAAAAATGACCGTAAATATTTAGGTAATGCTGAAAAGGGTCAGGAAATATTTGATGTGGTAGGTTGTCGCGGATGTCATATTATTGAGCCTGATCCAAATAACTTGCCTGAAGATCATAATTTAACTAATTTATTGAAAGAGCATGGTCCAAACCTCATTAATCTCGGTAGTAAAACTTCTGCGCAATGGGTGTATGATTGGCTGAAAGACCCCAATGAATATTGGCATGATACGAGAATGCCTAATTTAAGGTTGAGTGATGAGGAAGCAAAAAATCTCACAGCCTATCTCATGAGTTTTACAAATCCTGAATTTGAAGAGGCAGAATCTATTCAGATGAGCGATGAGGCCCTTGATAAAATTGCTTTAGGATGGCTTCGAAAAATGTACCCTGAGATGGAAGCCAAATCACGTTTAGGGAAAATGGACTTGGATAATAAAATTGATTACGTAGCAGATAAGAGTATTCGCTATTATGGATGTTTTGGTTGTCACAATATCCCCGGTTATGAAAAAGATAAACCTATCGGTACAGAATTAACCTTTGAAGGTTCAAAACCAATTAATAAGTTAGATTTTGGATACATTCATGATTTAGAGAAAACCAATTATGCATGGTTCACCCAAAAGCTGGAAAATCCCAGAATATTTGATAAGGGCAAAGCATCACCTCCGGAAGATAAACTACGGATGCCTAATTTCAATTTCAGTCCAGAGGAAATTGAAGCTTTGGTCACCACCATTCTAAGTTTTTCAGAAGATGAAGTCGGTGAAAACCTATTGGCTTCTAATTATGTCAGAGATGATATGGTGTATGAAGGAAGAAAACTTATAAAAGAATATAATTGTCAGGGCTGTCATATTATAGATGGTTTCGGGGGACAAATCGCAGAAAATTATAGTTCACCTGAATATGCACCTCCAAATTTGAATACTGAAGGCGCTAAGGTGCAACCCGATTGGCTATTCAATTTCTTTTTAGAGCCTTCAATAATACGACCGAACCTTCAGGTACGAATGCCTACTTTTAAATTGACGGATGAGGAATGGAATGCCATTATTCGATCATTCCAGTATTATGATAACCAGCCACTCGCATTTGAATCAGATTTTCATGTGAACACATCCACTACAAAATACAGGGCAGGTAAAAAATTGGAAGAATTGGGCGCCTGTAATAATTGCCATTTTTATGGTAAAGAATTTCCCAAGCAGGGTGCACAGACCTGGGCACCAAATTTAGCGCTTACAAAAGAGAGACTTCAGCCCAAATGGGTGATAGATTGGATGGAGGATCCACAATCCATAATGCCGGGGACGAAAATGCCGGCGCCATTCTTACCAGATAAAGAATTGCTCAATACACCTGGAGCCGTTTCCGATTGGGGCGAGCATGTGGTAAAAGTTGGAGGAGATAGAGAAACCATGTTGGAAGGTCTCCGAGATTATATATATTCCATAAAAGGAAAGACCGATATTACCAATGAAATTCAACAATACTTTGAGAAAAATGGGTATGAGTTTGAATTTGATGAAGAGGATGAAGATGAAGATTGGTAAAGATTACGAACTTTCCGGAAACCGAATTGCTTTTTGAACGAGTAGGAAAATAGAAATGTGGGGATTGATGATATTCAGCTATTTATGTATTGCCATTAGTATTTTCCTATTGGCACTTACTGGTTTACAGGGCTATTTCCAGTTTCAATTAATTCAGGCCAACCACCCGCAATTTGCATTATTTACAGCTATTTTTTATATGTTCACTGAAACCCTGGTCATGTTTTATTTTATAGGATCAGGAACTGCCATTAAAAAGAGTATCAAAATGGGAGGTGGTGAACCCAGCCTTTATGAGAAAGTGAAAAAAACTAAAATGATTCTCTTTCCCCATTTAACCATGAACATGGTTTTTATTGGGGTAGTTTTTATCTTAGGTGGTGCTGTTCAAACCGGAAGCGTTGCTGGCTGGATTCACGGACTTCTTTTTGATTTGGCATTTATCCATTTTCTGTATGTGACCATTTTACAGCACCGCGGATTTAAAGAAAATGTGGAAATTATTGGTGAAATAGCAATTGTTGAGGAA
>DTTG01000147.1 GCA_012964845.1 Fidelibacterota bacterium | reverse complement strand
ACAATAAATCTATAAGAGGTAAATTCCCCGCCCGTAAATTAATTAAATAGATATATAATATATAATTTTGAGAAAAGATAATTTTAGAAATATTGCCATTATTGCTCACGTAGATCATGGCAAAACAACCCTTGTGGATGGTATGCTGAAACAAAGTGGCACCTTCCATTCCCATCAAGTGGTGGAAGATCGAGTCATGGACTCCATGGATCTTGAAAAAGAGCGGGGGATTACCATCAATGCAAAGAATACTGCCATTAATTATGAAGGTATTAAAATCAATATCATGGATACCCCCGGACACGCAGATTTTGGCGGTGAAGTAGAGCGAGGCTTAAACCTGGTGGATGGAGCACTCCTCTTAGTAGATTCAAGTGAAGGTCCCTTACCGCAAACGAGATTTGTCCTAAAAAAAGCTTTTGAAAAAAATCTCCCCATTATTCTTATAATCAATAAAATTGATCGCCCTGATTCTAGAATTGATGAGGTGATTAATGAGGTGTATGATCTGTTTATTGATTTGGATGCTACAGATGAACAAATTGAATTTCCCATTTTATATACCAATGCGAAGGAAGGCATTGCCCATTTGGAATTAGATGATGGGTCAAACTCACTAAAACCGCTATTTGATACCATATTATCTCATATTAAAGGACCCATTGCAGATGATTCCCATAAACCACAATTTTTGATAACCAACCTGGATTATGACTCCTATGTTGGTCAAGTAGCAATTGGACGATTGAATAATGGTATTCTGGAAATGAATAAGACCTATTCCCTATGCGGCAAAGAAAAAACGACAAATGGACATAAATTCTCTGCAATTTATACTTTTAAAGGGCTTGATAAAATTCAGGTAGAGAAAGTTGAAGCTGGGGATATTATTGCAGTTGCAGGATTAGAAAATATTACAATTGGGGACACTATTTCTTCTAATGAAGACCCAGAACCTTTACCACGCATTCAGATTGATGAGCCCACTATGGCCATGTTGTTCTATGTGAATGATAGTCCCTTTGCTGGAGTAGAAGGGAAATATCTCACCACCCGAAATATAAAAGACCGTCTTGAAAAAGAGATATTGAGTAATGTGTCTTTGCAGGTTTTCCCCACAGAAAAAACGGATGTTTTTGAAGTAAGGGGAAGGGGAGAGTTACAAATGGCAATATTGATTGAAACCATGCGCAGAGAAGGATTTGAGTTTATGGTTTCCAAACCCCGGGTGATTACGCGTGAAGAAAATGGCAAAATTATGGAGCCCATGGAAAAGGTATTCCTCGATATTCCCGATGATAAGGTAGGTATAATTACCGAAAAATTATCCAAACGTAAGGGGCGCATGATTAATCTGCAGAATCATGGTTTTGGGCGGGTTACCCTAGAATTTTCAATTCCATCCAGGGGTCTTATTGGATTCCGGAGCCAGTTTATGACGGACACTCAGGGAGCAGGGATAATGAATAAACTATTTGATGGCTACGGACCCTGGTTTGGAAAGATTCCACAGAGAAATAGTGGCGCTCTAATTGCAGATCGAAAGGGTCCTGTAACAACCTATGCCTGTGTTGGTATGCTGGATAGAGGGGAACTATTTGTAAATGTGGGCACAGAGGTGTATGACGGAATGATTATTGGAGAGAGGAATAAATCGGATGACCTTACACTAAATATCACCCGTGAAAAGAAATTAACCAATATGCGAAGTTCAGGCTCAGATAATACAGTAACCTTAAGACCCCCTCGTCAGCTTTCCCTGGATCAGTCCATTGAGTTTATTGCTGAAGATGAACTGGTTGAAGTGACGCCGCTTTCTATTCGATTACGCAAAATGGAATTAGACCCCAATAAAAGGAATGCCCTGCGAAAGAAACAGAATCTTTCTGAATTGGTCTAGAGGATAGAACGAAGATGGAAGCTGTAAAATCCTCAATCAGGATAAA
>DTTG01000146.1 GCA_012964845.1 Fidelibacterota bacterium | reverse complement strand
ATGCTGGCTGAGGGAATTTATGTCATTGGATTTTCATTTCCGGTGGTGCCAAAAGGGGAAGCCAGAATCCGTGTACAGATCAGCGCCGCTCATTCCCGAGAGCATTTGGATAAAGCTATTGCCGCCTTTGTAAAAATTGGAAAGAAATACAAAGTTATCAATATTTAAAAACCGTTGAAACGGTTCAGGTTATTCTTTCATTGGAGCAACCCACGACTTAAGTCGTGGGTTGCCGAAAACCTCCTCAATTTATAACCATTTTAATGGTTTTCATAATATAACCAGAATCTTTTTCAGGCTGAATTCTTGGATACTTATTTTCTCATAATCGCCGCTTTTATCACTTCCTCAATTTCAGCTGTTTTGGGCATGGGCGGTGGCATCATTCTCTTGGGAATTATGGCAATCATTATTCCAGAGGGCTATGCCGTGGTGGCTCTCCACGGAATTATTCAACTGGTGAGTAATTTCACCCGCAGTTATGTTTTTCGTGAGCATGTCAAAAAAGATATCATTCGCCAATATCTACCCGGTGCAATGCTGGGACTAAGCCTGTCAGCCCTGATTATTTTTCTACTTATTACTTTATTTCAAGTGGAGTCTGCCAAAGAAATCAAAATTGATTTTCTCAAGCCTTTAATTGGCATCTTCATCCTCTGGTTTTTATTTGGGCGCCGCCCTCAGCCAAAAGATGACCACCCCAACTTTTTTGGTGTGGGATTAGTAAGCGGACTCACAACTGTATTTATTGGTGCCACTGGTCCCCTCATTGCACCATTTTTTCTAAAAGGGAAACTCACCAAAGAGTCTATTATTGCCAATAAAGCTATCTGTCAGGCCATCAGTCATGCAGGGAAAATTCCCCTTTTCATTATCTTTTTTCAATTTGATTATTTTGCTGAAGTTGAATTATTAATCCCTTTAGTAATAGCCGTATTTATTGGTACTAATTTTGGGAAGAAAATTTTGGCCTTTATCCCGGAAAGGGTATTTCAATTACTGTTCAGGGGGGCATTGACGGTTATTGCAGTAAAGCTAATTGTGGATCAATTAATTCCGATTTTATTCGACTAATCCAACTTTTTTAACAGCGAAAACCCCACTACAAATCCGGCTGGACCCAGATTCATAAAGCCAACATCCAGGGTCATATTTATAAAACGAAAACCAGCGCCTCCTGAAAACCCTGCAATAACATCTGATGAAAAATCATCGGTCAAATAACCGGAACGGTGACTGCTGCTGCCCAAACGAAGTGTAAAGCTGTCATTCGGTTTTAATTCAATACCTCCGGAAAAATAAAATGAATCCCCATCACCCAAATAAGTAACCATATCTCCATTGATTATGAGAGGAATATAACGGGGCTTATAGTATAAAGCCGTTCTAAATAGGGCAGGAATAGGTTCTTTAATATCGGTGTAGGATTTGAGCAGTAAACCAATGTTTTCAAGGGAGAATCCAACGCCTAATCTTTTTCTCAATAATCGGCTTCTAATACCAAAATTTGAAAAAATAAGTTGCGATTGGTAACCTACAATGGAACTGAACAAATAACCCCCGGAAATTCCAATCGAGGTAATATTTTTATATTCCTTTTTGAATCCTGATTCAAGCAATATATCAAAAGCGTATGATTTATCTTCCGTTTCTCCATCAATGATTGCCCCATAACTCATAAAAGAAATTTTATAGGCTCTCACTCCAGAACTTGAATGATTGACATTTTGAAATCCTGTAAAATGGATATTGGCAGGGAGATAAAAATAAGAATACGTATTCCCCTTTGCACGTTTTGAGAGTGATGCAGGGTTATTGCTCAACAACAACCCATCGTAGGCTGATGCCGAATTATGCAGAGCTAAACTTCGGGCGTCCATTGGAAACTGCAAAATTTCATAGGACCCTGCTCCAAATACCCATCCTGCAAATAGTAGATATATTAGTT
>DTTG01000145.1:4838-7853 GCA_012964845.1 Fidelibacterota bacterium | reverse complement strand
TTTATTTATTGCCGTTCCTCCTAATAAATTATAGAAATACCCCCAAAGAAATTCCAAATTAAATATCGAATTTAACAAAATAAGGAATATTATCCTTTTATTAGATAAATTCCTCAATCCTGCCTTAATATTCCCACCCTGTAAATTTCATCAAAGTTAAGGAGGAGTATGAAACTTTTTATCAAACCCCATAATGAAACCGCATGGGAGTTTTACCGAAATCATGGTCATTTCCATGGTGGAGATGCCGGCTTGGACCTCTATGTATTAGAGGACATCCAATTTGAACCAAACGAAACCAAAGCTATAAAACTTGGTATATCATGCGAACCCGAAGATGGGAAAGCATATTATCTTTTTCCACGATCCAGTATTTCTAAAACACCCCTTCGAATGGCAAATTCTATTGGACTGATTGACGGAGGATATAGAGGAGAAATTATAGCCATGTGTGATAATATAAAATCTGAACCATATACTGCAGAAAAAGGACAGCGTTTATTTCAATTGGTAGCAACGGATAGTTCTCCCATCCATTTTGAATTGGTGGAAGAACTGGAAATGACAACTCGTGGTACCGGCGGATTCGGCAGTACCGGTTTATAACTTTCCAGTCCTAATTTGGCACTATTTGTGAGTAATATCACAAAAATGTGACTTATTGGCAGACAAAAAATATTGGCATGGAGTTTGTTGCTATACATCCCACGGAGTTAAATCAAATCCAATTAAATAAATTGAACTATTAATAAAAGGAGATCAATACATGAAAAAAGTACATATTGACCCACTATCAGATCGTGTTGTGGTAATGCCCGAAGAAGTAGATGAAATGACTGCTTCCGGTATTATTCTTCCAGATACTGCAAAAGAAAAACCTCAAATGGGTAAGATAATTGCAGCCGGACCTGGTAAGGTGAGTGAAAATGGAACTGTCGTTAAAATGACGCTAAAGGCAGGTGATACAGTATTATACGGAAAATATTCCGGCACTGAAATCAACCTGGAGGATAATGATGTTCTCATCATGCGTGAAAGCGATATTTTAGCTAAATTCAAATAAAACAAATAAGGAGTTATAATAATGGCAAAAGACATTAATTATGATGTTGAGGCAAGAACCGCACTTAAGAGAGGTGTGGATAAACTTGCTGATGCAGTTAAAGTTACACTTGGGCCGAGGGGACGGAATGTAGTTATCGATAAAAAATTCGGTGCTCCAACCATGACTAAAGACGGTGTAACTGTTGCAAAAGAGATTGAACTGGAAAATAGCGTAGAAAACATGGGCGCACAGATGGTTAGAGAAGTTGCTTCTAAAACATCTGATGTTGCTGGTGATGGCACAACTACTGCCACAGTTCTGGCTCAAGCTATCATTACAGAAGGTCTAAAGAATGTAACAGCTGGTGCAAATCCAATGGATTTAAAACGGGGTATTGATGTTGCAGTCACCCAGGTTATGGATTATTTAAAATCCATTTCAAAAGATGTTTCCAACAAAGAAGAAATTGCTCAAATTGGAACTATCTCTGCAAATAATGACACTTCAATTGGCGACCTTATTTCCGAAGCTATGGAAAAAGTTGGCAACGAAGGTGTTATTACTGTTGAAGAAGCTAAAAGTACAGAAACCTTTTTAGAAACTGTAGAAGGTATGCAGTTTGACAGAGGTTATCTTTCACCTTACTTCGTAACAAATGCAGATAATATGGAAGCTGAGTTAGAAAATCCATATATTCTCATCCATGAGAAAAAAATCAGCAACATGAAAGAACTTCTTCCTGTTTTGGAAAAGGTTGTTCAGGCTGGTAAGTCTCTTTTGGTAATTGCTGAGGATATCGAAGGTGAAGCTCTTGCTACATTGGTAATGAATAAGTTACGTGGATCTTTCAAAGTTGCTGCTATCAAAGCTCCTGGCTTTGGTGACCGTAGAAAAGCAATGATGCAGGATATCGCCGTTCTCACCGGTGGAATCGTAATATCTGAAGAACAGGGTTATAAACTAGAAAATGCAGATCTCTCATACTTGGGTGAAGCACGGAATGTAACTATTGATAAAGATAATACAACCATCGTAGAAGGTAAAGGCGAACATGATGCAGTTCTTGCCCGAATCAACGAAATCAAAGTACAGATTGAAAAATCTACTTCTGATTACGATAAGGAAAAACTACAGGAGCGTTTGGCTAAACTTTCTGGTGGTGTTGCTGTTCTGAATATCGGCGCCGCTACAGAAGTGGAACTTAAAGAGAAGAAAGCTCGTGTTGAAGATGCTCTTCACGCTACTCGTGCAGCTGTAAAAGAAGGTATTGTTGCTGGTGGCGGAGTTGCACTAATTCGTGCTATTGATGCTATCGATACAAAGGGTATGGAAACTGATGTCGCAATTGGCGCTGGAATCCTGAAGAAAGCTCTGGAAGCTCCTGCTCGGTTGATTATTAACAATGCCGGTCTTGAAGAATCTGTAGTTGTAAATAAAATCAAAGAAAGTAAGGGTACACACGGTTTTGATGCACGCAATGAAGAATATGTTGACATGGTTAAAGCTGGAATTATTGATCCTACTTTGGTAACCCGGACTGCTGTGCAGAATGCTGCTAGTATTGCCGGTTTACTGCTCACAACGGAAGCTACCATTTCCGATAGGCCTGAACCACCTTCAGCTGCTCCAGCTATGCCTGGTGGAGATATGGGCGGTATGGGCGGTATGGGCGGAATGATGTAATCGTTACATCTTTCTAACTGTATTGTTAAAAACGCCTCCTTTTGGGGGCGTTTTTATTTTTGATTCAATATTTTATATACAAGAGTTAAAGTCTAAACAATGGATAAAATTCTAACTATTATCGAAATAAAACCTGAGTTGTAAATACAGACCAAAAAAAGCGCCGATTACTCGGCGCTTTTTTTATCAGTTTATTAAATAGTTCAGTTATTCATATTCTTTAGACCAGATACCATTTTCTTCTATCCATCCATATCGTGCTGTTCCATCTTCCTTATGAACTGATA
>DTTG01000145.1:0-4738 GCA_012964845.1 Fidelibacterota bacterium | reverse complement strand
CCATTTTCTTCTATCCATCCATATCGTGCTGTTCCATCTTCCTTATGAACTGATATTTCGGTAACCGTGAGGTTATCCGTATTGGTGCCATGAAGAAAAATATCTAAATCATAAACCTTACCATTGTCCGCATTAAAATCAGCACAGGCAAAATAAATATCTTCTCCAATATGAGATAGGCGTTCCTTGTGAACTTTGTCAAGCTTGAGTTTTAAAACTGTATCCGTTTTTGGATCAATAACCAGAAACGCACCCCTCAGAATAATATCTGCTTCTACAAACCCTTCAATTGCTTTCGCCAAATTCTGCAGAGTAATCCTTTCACCCTGTACTATTTGGGGAGTGAATGTCGTAGTTGGAGTGGTTGTCGGATGTTCCGCTTTTTTTGTTTTGGTCGGATGTTCTCCCTGGGCAACAAGTAATGATGCTGCAAACATTATAATAATTATCTTTTTCATTGTAGTCCTTTTATTTTAAATAGATTATTAGATTTATTTTTAATACACTTCGCTGCGGTAATCTTCCTGTTTTATGGATTTTTTGGCATCAGTGAGCCAACTGGTAAACCCACGGGTTCTTTCTGAGTTTAGTAATTGGTTACGAATTGAGGAATATTCTTCCTGATACAGTGAATCATCAAATGCATCTCTGGAGGTCATTTGTAAAACCAGCGCCGCATTGAATGTTTCTATAACACCCGATATTTCACCCTCATCCATTGCAAGCAGGGTTCCTGTCAACTGATTACTTTTTCCGATCCCTGGAAAAGAACCCCCAATTGTTTGTGTTTCACCGGAGGAGAATTGTAAAAGGGAGTCATTATTGGTTATTAATTCCCAGTTATCAGCATTATTTCGATATGGCTGCAGTAATTCTGCTGCATATATTTTTTTATTTTCCCGTATCAGAGTTCGGCGGATACTTTCTTTTACCTCATCCAAAGCTTTATAGCCACCATCTTTTTCTCCAAAGGTATGAAAAACAGCTGTTCCATTATTAGTAATGATGGGCTCTGAAACAGATCCGATTGAATTATCAAATACAAATCGTACTGCATCTCGTACAACTCCCATCTGAAAAGGAATACCTGAATTCGAAGTAAAACCTTCGTGTATATCCAGCGTATCGATTTTCAAACCTCCAAATAATTCAACAGCTTCCTTAAATGAAGAATAATCCGCTTCTTCTGCAAAAAGCCGCGCTTCCTCCATTGCCTCCTCCTCTTTGCTGGAGGCATCCAGAGTATCACGGGAAATATAAACACCGCCAATTTTAATATTCGTGGCAGGAGAAGGTTTAAAGAGTGCATACTCAGCAGATCGGGTATCCTTGGTTGTATAGCTGTCATCCTTTGTTTCATTATATCTTTCTTCTATTTCGGCATCACTAATTTTAATTAATGAATCCGGAATTTCACTTAATTTCATATAAAGATAGTCTAATGTGCAGTTCACATTTTTCTTTATGAAATCTCTCTTCACATCTTCATCATTTATAGATGCCAAATTATTATAAATGGTCTGAAGCTTTCTATCCGCTAACCAAGTCCTGAGATAATTTTCCCAATTAACAAGTAGTGGGTTTAATTCTACTGGAATATTGCCATTTTCAACTGCCTGCTCATAGGAGTCTGAATCAAATTTGCCTTCATCATCTAAAAAGAATCCCGCACTTGTTAAATCGGTCTGGAATGCAGGTGGGGGAGTGACAAGAAGAAAATCATATATTTCATCCAATGAAACTTCTAATCCCAATTGTTTAATTTTTTCATCTTTCAGCTCGCGTTCAATGATGGCATTCCATGCAAAGTCACCAGCATTTTGGTAGGCACGATTATCAATTGCCTGTCCTTGTCGCCGCATTCGGTTTAGTTGATTTTCACGTTGTTGTAAATACCTATTATGGGTGATATTCTTTCCATCTATTTTGCCGGCGTTTAAACGAATATTCTTCCCGCTGAAAACTAGATCCATAATATTGGCTCCACCTACAAGCCCGCCAATTGCCATACTTAAAATAAAAAAGAAGAGTAAAAGCCATAATACTACATGGGACCTTTCTCTCAGTTGCGTCATATTAAACACTATATTTGCTCCAAATAATTAATGATTTAGTTTCGTATTTCTCGTTGTGGAGATAAGCGGGATCGAACCGCTGACCTCTTGAATGCCATTCAAGCGCTCTCCCAGCTGAGCTATATCCCCTTTTTTATTTGACGAAGTCATAATATTTCACCAAAATAGATAGCCATAAATTTATTTTTTTTACCCGACTCTCTCCAAGGAAAAGATTACCATTCGGGGAACCTTTTATCCTGAAAACAGTTTGACCGTTCTGAATAATCCTTATAAATTTCATAAACTGTGACACATAAAAAACAAATTATATTCATTTTTTCGCTGGCAATTGTTCTGGGGCTAATCCGTTTTTCATTCCTGGATGACCCTGAGTTTACCCTTATTAAAAAAGAGCGAATTGTAGAGACCATAAGCTCATTTTCCGTACCGGAGGATATGACCTCACCAATGGCAATTAATATAGAATTTGCCCAAAATCTTTTTAATGAAAAATTGGCTGTTTTTGTTGATGCTCGAGACTCTGAGGATTATAATTCTGGACATATTGAAAATGCAGTTAATATTCCATTCGATTATTATGAAGATTATGAAGATGCTATTAATAATATGGATGATACTTTTACCCACGTAATTTATTGCAGCGGGGAGGATTGCTCACTGAGCATGGATTTAGCTGATTATTTTTTTAATGAGCTGGCTTTTGAAAAGGTGCTTATTTTTGAAGGAGGCTGGCCCCAATGGAGAGATGCCGATCTCCCCTCTTCGCTTAACAGTTCAGTTATAGTTGAAACAACTGCCAAAGAAACTGAATTTGATCTGGATAAAATCATATCATGGATAACCGTTATCTCAGCTATTTTCATTGCCCTTCATTTTCTTTCAATTAAAGGAATTATCTCACTCCCTTTTGCCGGGTTAAATACATTAGAAATATCGGTATTACCCAGAATAATTTTGGGATTTGTATTTATTTTTGCAAGTTATCATAAGATTCTGGATCCTGCCTCATTCTCAGATAATATCCATAATTTTCATTTAACTCCAGCAGCTGTAGAAAATATTGCGGGGATTGTTCTACCCTGGCTGGAATTGATACTTGGTGTGTTTCTGATTTTTGGGGTATTTTTAGAGGGTAGTACAAGCCTTACAATTGGCCTTTACATCTTCTTTATCATTATTTTATCTCAAGCAGTTTTTAGAGGTATTGATGTACATTGTGGATGTTTTAAAACAGAAGCTGATGCTGGAGTAGCTGATCTGAAAATGGGATTAATTAAACGAATTGGGGAAGATTTTTTACTTTTAGGCATGGCTTTTATATATAAAATGAAAAACAAAATTATATTATCAAGTAAGGAACACGAATGAAGAAATTATTTTGGATGATTTTACTGATGCTTTTTCAGATCAGTTTGGCAGAAACTGCCGCTTCCAAACAGATACGAATTGTGGGTACCGCCAATGTACATGGTGAAACCGACCCCTGTGGCTGAAAAAAGAAACCTCT
The DNA here is from genome assembly GCA_012964845.1 of Fidelibacterota bacterium. Taxonomy (GTDB): domain Bacteria; phylum Fidelibacterota; class Marinisomatia; order SCGC-AAA003-L08; family D37C17; genus D37C17. The sequence continues at coordinate 1,153 of DTTG01000145.1, read as the reverse complement.
GGGCGGTCTTGCCCGGAAAGCTACAATTATTGATAATCTCAGATCGGACGGATTTGACGTCCTCATTTTGGATGCGGGGAATCTCCTCTTTAAAAAGAAAACGTTAGGTCCCGGCTCTCCAACTGACATTGCAAAAATGACTGCTGAAATTATTGTTTCTGCATTTAACGATATTGGCTGCCATGCATTTTCTCCTGGCTCAAAAGATTTTGCTGCAGGACTTGATTTTATTCAAGAAATGCAGATGCTGGCAAACTTCCCATTTATATCTGCAAATATTCTGGATGTTAACGGTAATCGTCTCTTTGACCCCTATTTAATTGCTGATGTTGAGGGTGTCTCCGTTGGAGTTATCGGATTAGCATCTAAATTTATTCATTCAGATGTATATATTCAAGATCCTATGGAAGCACTGAATGAGCTGGTGGATGAGGTTGATAGCCAATCTGATGTTTTGGTTCTCATGTTTGATTCTGAAGAAGCAGACATTTCTAAATTGCAAACCTCTGGTTATCCTATTGATTTGGTCATACGGAGTAAATCTAAAACACGATCCCAGGATGGTGGCAAGAGAAACATCCCTGCATATTCCTGTGGAGACAGAGGCAAATACCTGTACCAGTTTGATCTTACAATTGCAGACCCAAACCTACAATTTACAGATTTAGCGGTGTATGAAAATCAGGTTTCTCAAGCAGAGAAAAAACTCAATAAAATGAGACAAGGGAATTTAGTTACAGATCTATACAGTACCTATAAAGATGACCCTCAAAGTTTGAAGAAAATTGAAACCTATGAATCTCAAATTCAATCTGCAAAAGTTGCCCTGGAAAACAGTGTAAACTCTATAAAAATGAGTAAACATGAACTGGGTAAAACAGTTACAGACCGCCCGGACATTCTGCAGATAGTGGATGATGGTAAGGCCAAAATTAATAACTCATTTGGACCGCAACCACCATCTGGAACGCCGCCGGGTCAGAATCAAAAAAATATTGGGCATGATCATGATGGTGATGGAATTCCAGATCACTAATTTGTTTGGAATTTGACAGTAATATCTGGTAAGATATCCACCCCTGAAATTCAGGGTATATTTGCGAAAGTAGCTCAGCTGGTAGAGCATAACGTTGCCAACGTTAGGGTCGTCGGT
>DTTG01000144.1 GCA_012964845.1 Fidelibacterota bacterium | reverse complement strand
CCATCCTTCTTATTTAATTCAGGATTATTCTTTCTATTGAATTCTTGCCAGTCCTCTTCAATACCCTCCCAATGTCGGAATTCTTCCTCATCGGTAGTTACTTCCTTAAGGTCAGGAGTATCTTCATGGTAGTCCATATTACTGGCTTTATCTTCATAATCATCGGGATTAGTTTCATCCTGCTGTTCTTTTTCCTCTACCGTCCTTTTAATCTCATCTCCATAAAGAGTCTGGTCAAAAAAGTCAATATTGGTTACCAATCCGTGCATCATGAGAAATTCCAGGAATGCTAAAAACTTTTTTTGTTTTAGATTTGTACTGCATTCAGGACAAACCATTTTTTCTTCCAGCTTAGTCTCATCCAATGGGTTTGAGCAAGCCGGACATATTAAACCTTCAAATGCCATATTTTTCTCCAAAATTCAAGGCTGGAAATATATTTTTACTTCGGATACTGTACAAGGTATTTCATTATTATTTTTAAAATTGTTTTTCATACAATTTGGTGAGATATATTTTTTCATTGGGGCTTAATGATTTTCCTCTTCTCTGTTTCATTTTTTCAATGGTGCCAAAAAACTTTTCCAGCTCCGTAGTATCATTTTTCCCCCAACGAAAGGAAGGTATATATTTATCCTGAAAACCTTCACCAAAGATATTAGCTCCCAAACCGACAATAGTTCCCGTATTTAGCATGGTTGAGATTCCTGTCCTGGAATAGTCTCCCATCAAAGTACCCAGGAATTGCTGCCCGGTTTCAATTTCTTCACCGTTTATCACCAGTCGGATTAATCCATAATTATTCTTTAAATCGCTGTTATTAGTATTCGCACCCAGATTGACCCATTCACCAATGTAGCTATGTCCAAGGAATCCATCATGTTGTTTATTGCTAAATCCCTGAAAAATTACATCTTCAACTTCACCACCAATTTTACATTGGGGACCTAAGGTTACATTGCCTCTTAATTTTGTGCCTGGGTTAATGACACATCCAGGACCAATATACACCGGACCCTGTATGAGAGAACCAATATCAATATACGCATTGTCAGCAATAATAATTGGACCTGCACTGGCATCTAAAACAGAGCCTGCACGAACAGATGCCCCCCCATCGATAAACACATTATCGCCATTTTCAATGGCTACTGTTGGATGAATATCTCCTTGTTTATAATCAATGAAATTTTGCGCATCAGCTGCAATAACCTCCGATTGTAAGAATATTCCATCCCATACATTTTTTATAAATTGTATAACAATCTCAGTTGAAACAAGGCTGGCTGAATCCAAGTACTGATGAAATTCCGTAAGGGGGATGTCCTCATGATTTTGGATAGCCATTAAAATACCATTATTTGTGTACGACCTGCTGGAAGTTATCTCTATTAATTTATTTTCATTCCATAATCCTCTGCCATTTAACCAAATTCCCTGGGAAACCATTTCCGGATTTACCGTCAAATTTGGATATCTTTCCTTCATCAGGGTTGTGAGTTCATCACGCACTACCAATTGGATGGAATCCTCCGTAGATAACAGATTATTAATTCGTTCTAAATTTGTAAATGCACCACAGCGTAATTCACAGGATGCACGGTTTATATTCAATGGAAATAATGATGAATAATTACTATCTTCAAAAACCGTTATAATCATTGTGCAAGTATCCAATTGATTTGTTTAAACCCTTTTTCCATGATTCCTGATTTGGAAATATCTAATTGAATATTATAAAATCGATCCGAGAAATCAGACACAAAACCAACTTTCATTTCTGAATTCAATAAACTGATAAACCGAGAAATAGCTAATTGAAATGTTGGATTTAAATCTACAATTATATCAAATTTATTTTGTTTTAAGGATTGCAAAAGAAGTTTTTCTCCTGCAACGATGGTATCATTATCAGAGTGATTTATATACATTGAATTGCCTATTCGTAAATGAAACAAATCTTTAAATTGTTCCTTAACAATAAAAATAAATTGTTTTTTATGCACATTATCTTTTCCTAAATCACGGAAAGCATAACAGGCAACCCTGAAAGTTGGTTCATCCATTGGGAAAATTATCAGAATATTTTCGGGGTTACCCTGACTCAGAGTTAATTGAAGTCTGGAGTGCATTTTTTTTATTCTTCCGGTGATAGTCCAAAAGAATAATCTCCAGCGTAATTTGAGTAGTTTTAGATTCATAAACATGGATAATTTACAAACTTGGGATTCAAACGTTAAACCCTCAATTATTTAATAATTTTATTATTTCACTCCTATTTTCAGTGTAATTTGATTTATAGAATTTGCTTCATCATTACTCTTTTTTTCAGCCAAGCCTTTTCAGAGGATTATCTTTGGCCTATAAAAGCGAAAAGGGAAATTACGGCGGTATTTGGAGAGGAACGTCCAGGCAGATACCATACTGGAGTTGATATACGCACATTTGGTGAAATTGGATATCATCTGGTGGCTATTGATGATGGCTATATTTCACGCATCAGAACCAGCTCTAAGGGATATGGTAAAACCATTTACTTAACCTTACACGATGGTAATACAGCGGTATATGCCCATTTGGATCATTTTACTCCTGAGGTTGACAATCTGGTGAATGCCCTTCATGAAGATTATGGGAAATATACCATTGATCACAAAATTGATCCCGACGACTATCCTGTAAAAAAAGGTGACCTATTAGGATACTCAGGAGATACGGGTGGTGTGTCTGGTCCCCACCTTCATTTTGAAATTCGTGATGGCTACGGCCAGCCAGTAAATCCTTTTCAGTACTCATTGGACCTACCGGATAATTTACCACCTGAAGCAGAATCCATTGCTGTTATTCCATTAGATGAAAATGCAATAATCGATGGTTTCTCGGAACAGAAAATATTTCCACTTCAAAAAATAAATGATAATGAATATGTATTAGCCGATACAATTTTTGCATTCGGGAATATTGGAATCGCCATAAAAACCCTCGATAAAATATCAGGGCAGCATTTCAATTTTGGCATCTACAGCATCAATTTGTTATTAGATGCCCAGTTTATTTATTCTATGCAATACAATAAAATAGATTGGGGTGATGCAAGCAAAATTTATACAGAACGAAGTTACTCTCTGGCACGGGAAGGATATGGAAAATATTATCATATTTTCAGTCATCACGAAAATCAATCGCTTCCATTTATTAATAGCAAATCTAGGCAAGGTTTTGTTTTTGATCAAAAGATAGTCCATGATGCAATTATTGACATTCTGGATTTTGCAGGAAATAAGATAGAAATTCGCGCATATTTTGTTTCTGATACTTTACCGTACTTTGACTATTCTACCAAATTTCATGAGAATAATTGTACCATTACATTTAAGGCCGATGAGAAGGTAAGACCACAATTTTATTTAACTGAACCAATTTCTACAGATCAGTTAATTCCAACCGAATACTATGAAATGGGTGATAATACATTCTTGATTGAAAATATTATTCCACCATTTAATGTGCTGCAGATTTCGGGAAAAAATAGTTCAGGTATTTCAAGTCCGCCAACTTTTCATATGAAGCCACAGCAAGATTTTGAAAATATTAATGGTGAGTTTAACATCAAACACTACGAACAAGGGATTTTCATATCGTTTAAAGAAAATATATTTTCAGGCATGGAGGCATTTCTCTCATTGAAAAAAGAGGGCAAATTGTATTCTCATCAATTAAAACGAGATTCTAAGCTAACATTAACTTCAGGCATATTATCGCCTTCAAACCTTGAAAATGTAACCGAACTCAAAATCTATTATGAAAGTTCTACCCCTTATGAAATATTCAGTATGGAACTTTCTGGAGATATAATTTATCCGGATTCATCATTTCAAATTGAACTATTGGATGGTCAACTGCTATTGACTGGTAAAGCACACACTTTTTATGATACAACATTCGTTTGGAGCAGATCTGTAAATACCTCTCAGCCAAAAGAAGGACAAATCATCGCCGGACCATATTTTCTAAAACCCTACCTTATTCCTTTTAATAATGAAATACAATTGGACATGGCAATAGAGCCTATTTACACTACAAGTAATATTGGAATATATTACTACAATCAGAAAAAATTTGAATGGAACTATTTACCCTCTCAGCTTGCCTCTGATTCTATGTATATAAGCACTTCCATTTTATCTGGAGAAATCTTTGCGGTAATCGAGGAAAACAATCCCCCCAAATTGTCCGATTTTATACCTGATTTAAATGGAACTTATTATTCGTCAGACCTTGAGCACATTTCATTTAATGTAATTGATTCATTCTCCGGATTAGAAGGTGAAACTGATGTTATTGTAAAATTAGATGATAATCCGGTTGTATTTGAATATAACTCCTACCAAAATAAAGTACGGTATCCTTTAAAATATAATTTGAAAAAAGGAGCACATACCCTGTATGTTCAGGCATCTGACAGGGTGGGAAATCGTACAATTATAAAGGGTGATTTTTATATAAAGTAGTTTCAATGTTTATTGTATCATTTTAATAATTTGACTCCAGAAAAACTTATACAACACGCTATTAAAGCTCAAGAAAGGGCTGTGGCTCCCTATAGTAATTATTTGGTAGGCGCTGCATTATTAACGGATTCTAAAACAGTTATTTTAGGTTGTAATGTGGAATCCAAAGCATATCCAACTACCTTATGTGCTGAAAGGGTGGCGATATTTTCTGCTATATCTCAGGGATTTACCAATTTTACTGCTTTAGCGCTCATCACAAAAGATGGGGCTTCTCCCTGCGGTTCCTGCCGCCAGATTATCCATGAATATGCCGCCGATATTCCCATTTATATTGCCAATGAATCTGGAGAATATATCACCAGGAATATCTCAGAACTATTACCATTTCCCTTTGGATAATGGATAAATACGCCATATTAATAGGCATCGCTGGCGGGACAGGCTCTGGAAAAACATCGGTTGCAAAAGCGATAGCGTCCGATTTTGGGAAATCAGAAGTAGCACTTATTGAGCAGGATTCCTATTATAAAGACCTATCCAACCTGACTTTGGAAGAACGAGTATCCGTTAATTTTGATCATCCTGACTCTGTTGATTATTCGCTGATGAAAGAGCATATTAATTCCCTCATTCACGGGATTGAAGTAAATATTCCTATCTACGATTTTTCCACTCATACTCGAAAAAAAGAAACGCAATCTGTTGAAAAACATCGCATTATCATTTTGGAAGGAATATTGGCATTATTCCATCAGGATATTCGAGACATGATGGATATAAAAATCTATGTAGATACTGCAGATGACATACGGGTAATCAGAAGAATTAAACGAGATATAAATAAAAGAGGCCGGACATTTTTATCAGTTATTGAACAGTATTATAAGACAGTTCGCCCCATGCATATTCAATTTGTGGAGCCAACTAAAAAATATGCAGACATCATTATACCAGAAGGTGGACGCAATAAAGTTGCTGTTGATATTCTTCGTACAAAAATTATGACTTTAATTATTAATCATAAAAACGCAACCTAATTATTTATGACATTAACACCAAAAAACTCTGGCTGGATTGAAGTAATCTGCGGTCCCATGTTTAGTGGAAAAACTGAAGAATTGATTCGCAGACTGGTTCGAGCCCAAATTGCTAAACAGAAAGTTGCCATATTTAAACCAACTACAGATAATAGATTTGAAGGCGAATATATCGTTTCTCATAATCAGAGAAAAATAAAATCCATCCAAGTTCACGATACAGGAACAATATTGGATTACTTAAATAAAGCAGATGTATTCGGTATTGATGAGGCACAGTTTTTTGATAAGTCAATTGTAAAAGTTTGTAAATCACTGGCAAATTCTGGCAAACGAGTTGTAGTTGCAGGTCTGGAAAAAGATTATCTTGCAAAAAGTTTCGGATCAATGCCTGATTTACTGATTGATGCAGAGTATATAACCAAAGTAAACGCAATTTGTATGGGTTGCGGCGATCCTGCTAATTTCAGCCACCGAATCAGTTCTGAAAAGAAACTAGTTGTGGTTGGAGAAACAGACAAATATGAAGCTCTTTGCCGGCGATGCTATATTGAGCAAAGGAAGGATAAAAGATGAATTATATTAGTATTTTAGGGCTATTAGTACTTTTGGGCGGCGCCTGGCTCTTGTCTTATCATAGATCAGATGTTAAACTTCGACCTATTATTTGGGGAATTGGTTTGCAACTTCTTTTTGCTTTAATAATACTGAGAGAAGACATGGGCAGTTTTATTGGAATGTCTCTATTGAGTATATTAATTATTATCTATATTCACCAAAAAGATATTGAATCTATTAGAGGACGTATTAAGGCAACTTTAATTATTATTATTTCATCCCTGAGTGTAGGGTATGCACTATTTCTATTCCCCACTATTTCAAAAATTATTCTCATTGTAACGACGATTTTTTTAATTCTTGGCAGTCTTCTTAAAGGCGAACGGAAATTTCAAAAAATATCAGGGACACTTTTTATTATTTCCGGTACAACCATGTTGATAACTAATGGTTTATATGGGAAGCTAATTTTCCAAAAGTTCAGCGAAAAGATTGCATACTTTCTCAGCCTCTCAGATTACGGAGCACAATTCTTATTTGGTCATTTAGCAAATGGGGCATATTATTTCCCGGGTCCCGATGCTGGCTGGCCCGGTTTTGGTTTTCAATTTGCTTTTAAGGTATTACCCACTATTGTATTTTTTGGTGGGTTTATTAGTGTTCTCTATTACTTTGGTATCATGCAAAAGGTCATTCAAGGAATGAGCCGTTTCATGAGATGGACAATTGGAACCAGTGGTGCAGAAACATTATCCTGCAGCGCCAATATTTTTGTTGGTCAAACAGAAGCTCCTTTATTAATAAAACCATTTTTAGACAATATGACTAAATCCGAGCTGCTCACAGTAATGGTTGGGGGTTTTGCAACTATTGCCGGTGGCGTTCTTGCAGGGATTATTGCAATGGGGGTTCCGGCAGGTCATTTGGTAGCTGCATCTGTCATGTCTGCGCCAGCTGCCTTGGTAATTGGTAAAATAATTTTCCCAGAAAAGGAGCATTCTCAAACAGCGGGAGATCTGGAGTTACCTGATATTCAGGTTGGTTCCAATGCCATTGAAGCTGCCTCAAATGGTATAACGGATGGACTGAAACTCGCAGTAAATGTAGGCGCTATGCTCATCGGATTTATAGCACTCATCGCTGTAATAGACGTGCTGCTGAATTGGGTGGATTCCATTATTGACGGCTCATTGTTGAATGGACTTTACACAGCTTATGACTCTTCTGGTTTATCTCCGGTTAAAGGGGAATTTGCTGGTTATTTTCCCGGCTCTCTACGAACCTTATTCGGAACGATATTATCGCCCCTTGCATACTTAATGGGGGTGCCCTGGAATGATGCTGCACAAGTAGGAAATCTTTTGGGAATAAAGCTCTCACTGAATGAGTTTGTCGCTTTTGGAACGTTGGGCGATTATATTAATAAAGGTCTACTCAGCGAGAGAGCAATTATCATTTCTACCTATGCTTTGTGCGGATTTGCTAATTTCTCTTCCATTGGAATTCAAATTGGTGGTATTAGCGCAATTGCTCCATCGAGAAAAAGTGATTTGGCAAAAGTTGGATTGAAAGCCATGTTTGGAGGCGCTATTGCATCCTGGCTCACTGCCACAATCGCTGGAATTTTTATTTAGGAAAATGGTATGAGACTTTTATTAATTGGGCCTCCTGGTGGCGGAAAAGGAACTCAGGCTAAATTCCTGATTGATCGCTTTGCTATTCCACAGATATCCACTGGAGATATGCTTCGAGGAAACATA
>DTTG01000143.1 GCA_012964845.1 Fidelibacterota bacterium | reverse complement strand
CCAACAGCATGTACAACCAGAGAACCGGCAAAATCATAGAACCCTAATTGGTCTAGCCATCCTCCACCCCATTTCCAATAACCACTGATTGGATAAATAAAACCTGTCAGGATAACAGAGTAAATGAGATAGGCAGAAAATTTCATCCTTCCAGCTACTGCTCCGGAAACTATAGTGGCTGCTGTAGCAGCAAAGGCAACCTGGAACAACCAGTCAACTTGTGGGAAAAGAACTCCCGCTCCCGGTGAATCTCCAACAGCACTTACACCCATCCCAGCAAAAGCAAACCATCCATTACCATCCCCTGGATACATGAGACCATAACCGATAATGTAGTACAATAAGGCACCAGCACTTAAATCCATTATGTTTTTGAACAGGATGTTTACTGTATTTTTTGAGCTGTTTAATCCCGCCTCAAGCATTGCAAACCCTGCCTGCATAAAAAGAACAAGTACTGCCGCAATAAAGAGGAAGAAATTGTCAATGGCGTAGGCATTGATATCAACAGTGAGACTATCTTCTGCCAATAGGAATGACCCTAGGCAAAAGAAGATAGTCCACAATATTTTATTTTTCATTTTTCAATCTCCTATTAAAAGTTAACACCAAATACAAGGAATGATGTTTCCTGATCAGGATTTATAATGTATGATGCAGAGAAATTATCTCTGCTAGCTGATATACCAAGACTCACAGGCGCAAATTCTCCATCAGTACTATATGCTCCATTACCTAATCCCAGTGAAAACGCACCGTAAGTAAGTTCAAGGTAGGTTGAATTATCATCATCGCCGCTCACATTAGCTGCCGCTAATAGAGAAACAGGCCCTACATCGGCACCAGCACTAAGCTCAAAGACATGTATATCTATATTCAACAGTGAATCGGTTCCGGCATATGCAGGAAAGAAATAATCTGTCAATGTTAGACCAACAGGTCCCACAGTGGTTGATGCATATAGATCGCATTCGTTACCACTGGCATCTGCAGGACCTGGACTTATAGACCAAGATCCCCACGCACCCAGCGCTACTGGACCTATGGTTGTTTCAATGGAAGGTTGCACGGCGGCAGCATTACCATAGTCAGTCCCACGCCAGACATAGCGACTTACCACATCTGCTCCAATAGTTACTTCTCCATTCAACATAGATAATATCAATAATAAATTCATAATTGATAACGTAATAACTCTCATTTAACTATCTCCTTTTTTATTTTATTGATTATTTGATTTTGACTATATAAGTATTTACAATTAATAGCCAGCTACATAATATTATTAAGTATATATTATATAATGCAACATTTATTTAGTATCTTATTAATATTTACCTTATTATATTAGTATTATTATGATATTTACCTTATTATATTAGTATTGTTATTAAATAATAACAGTGAGGAGGGTTCTTTCAGTGTTTGAAATAGCAATAGAGGCCCTGTGACATCAGAATAAGCGCCTAATTATTTACTACTGAGATATTTGCTAACTGGGTTAGGAAAGATGAGTTGGAGAGGTTGGTATAGGCGTATGACATTTGGAGTGATTTGGGATTCGGCTCACCCCACAAAGTTTATTTAGGAAGTACTATTTAACCAGAACCACCTTTTGTGTCTGTGTGAAGACTCCGCTTTCCATTCTGATAAGATATACTCCACTTGGATAAGATGAAGCGTTCCAATTTATGGAATAATTTCCAATACTCAATACTTCATTTGTGAGCGTTTCAAGTTTTTTGCCTGTAATGTCGTAGGCTTTTATGATTGTATGTTCAAATTTGGGGATGGAGAATGAAATCGTAGCGGTAGGGTTAAAAGGGTTAGGGTAGATATTATTGATGCTGTATTGAAGGGGTATTAATTTATCAACTATGGATAATTCACTGTAGGCTTCATACACCCTTACATAATCAATCTCCATGGAACTTTCAGTGAAACTGGAAGCAATACTTG
>DTTG01000142.1 GCA_012964845.1 Fidelibacterota bacterium | reverse complement strand
AAATATTTCTTCCTGATTAGTTTTACAATTGGCTGTTAATCCATCAATGATGGTGGGCTCAATGTAATAACCATCTTTCAGATCACCTTCTAAAATTACTCGATTGCCTCCGGTGAGAATTTCTCCTCCCTCAGCTTTGGCGTCATCAATACAATTTAATATTTTCTGCATATGCGGTTTTGACACCACTGCACCCAAATTACTCTTTTCATCTTTGGGGTCACCCACTTTTAAAGTCTGGGTTTCTTGAATGACGGCAGTCCTGAATTTATCATAAATGGATTCCTGAACAAATAGTCGGGAGCCGCAAAGGCAAATCTGCCCCTGGTTGGAGAAGGCAGCCTTGGCAGACATTTTTACTGCATTGTCAAAATCTGCATCCTCAAATATTATATTGGGATTTTTCCCTCCCATTTCCAGAGATAGCTTTTTAAACATAGGTGCGGCAACTGCTGCAATCTTTTCACCTGTGGCCGTTCCGCCGGTAAATGAAATGATGGGCACATCCGGATGACGGCTGAGAGCATCCCCTACTTTATGACCATAGCCATGAACAATATTGATTACACCCTTGGGAAAATCCGCTTTTTGACAAATCTTACTAAACAGGTAGGCCGTCATGGGCGTAATCTCTGATGGTTTCGCAACCACCGTATTGCCGGCTGCCAGGGCAGGCGCAATCTTCCAAGTGAGCAGGTACAGAGGAAGGTTCCAGGGAGAAATACAGCCAACCACGCCCACCGGCTGGCGCAGGGTATAGTTAAGGGCTTTGCCATCCATCTCATGTATTTCTGAATCAAAATGCAACGATGCGGTGGCAAAAAATCTGAAATTTTCAGATGCCCTGGGGATATCCACTGATCGAGCCAGCCATTCAGGCTTACCATTATCCTTACTTTCTGCTTCTACCAATTCATCAAAATGCTTCTTGATCTCATCAGCCAAATGCATGATATGATCATAGCGCTCATTCTTAGAAAGTTTACTCCATGAATTAAATGCGTCTTTTGCTGCAGAAACTGCGTTTTCAATATCAATGGAGTCGCTATCTGGAATTTGTGAATAAACCTCACCCGTTACCGGAGTAATATTATCGAAATAGTTACCAGAGATTGGTTCCGCGAAATCACCGTTTATGAAATTTTGAATCTTCAATCTTCTATCTTAAATTTTAAATGCAACTCAGTCTCCCACCATCAACTGCCAGGCTCACACCATTAATATATCCCGCTGTTGGAGATGCCAGAAATGCAATAGCTTTGGCAGTTTCCTCAGGCTTTCCAAATCTGCCTGCCGGCACCTGAGCCAGCATACTGTTTGCAACTTCCTGTTCAGAATTACTAGAGGCATCGGTCCTGGATTTAATGAGAGATGATAATCGTTCTGTGTCCGTAAATCCCGGCAAAATATTGTTGACTGTAATTCCGTATTCTCCAACTTCAAAGGAAAGTGTCTTAGCCCAGGATGCCACTGCGCCTCTGATGGTGTTCGATACACCCAGCCCGGGAATTGGTTGTTTGACCGAAGTAGAAATAATATTGATTACTCGACCATATTTTTCTGCTTTCATTCCAGCATGCAACGCCTGAAAAAGAATATGATTACAAATAAGATGACGGTTAAATCCGTTCACAAATTCATCCGCATCAGCTTGGGTGATTGGTCCGCCTTTAGGACCACCAGAGTTATTTATAAGAATATGATATTGATTCCCATTTTGAATGTGATTGGTTATTGTCGTTTTTATACTGGCATTGTCATCAAAGTCTCCCACTAAATACTGATGAGATTGATCTCCGTCAATCTTTAATTTGGCTATTGTAGATTTTAACTTTTTCTCATTACGGGCAAAGAGGGTCACATTAGCACCTAAGTTTGAAAATTCAATGGCTGTGGCTTGCCCAATACCTGAAGTGCTCCCACAAACAAGGGCATTGAAACCTTTGAGTGATGATGTCAAATTATTTTCCATGTGT
>DTTG01000141.1 GCA_012964845.1 Fidelibacterota bacterium | reverse complement strand
ATTTAATATTAGAAAAATTAATGGACTAAAATCTATCTTTCTCTTTAACACATAAATTATTTCCTTTAGGCTTATATCTCGTAAATTCAAATTGTGAAAATTATAAATAAATATATTGTGAGAGAACATTTAACTCCATTTATCATGGCGTTATTGGTATTACTCTTTATTTTATTGGCAAATTTTCTGCTTCGGAGTATGGATAGGTTTTTAGGGAAGGGATTGGATTTTTCCCTCATTTTGGAATATGTATTTCTCAATTTGGCCTGGATACTAGCCCTGGCTGTTCCAATGGCTATTTTAGTGGCAACTTTAATGGCATTCGGCAGACTCTCAGCGGATAATGAAATCTCTGCCATGCGGTCAGTTTCAGTGAGTTATTTTAAACTGATGATGCCGGCTATCCTTTTCAGTTGTGTGATTGCAGGACTTATGATGTACTTCAATAATCAAATCCTCCCTGAAATGAATCATAAAGCGAGAATGCTCTCATCAGATATTAGCAGAAAGCGTCCTGATTTAGATTTTGATGTGGGATATTTTATTGACGCCATTCCTCAGTATAATTTCCTGCTTGGCAGTCGTGATGGAGAAGTATTTAGTGATATAACTATTTTCAGCAGTAAAGAAGGGCGAAAACAACAGACTATTATTGCATCTTCCGGAACCATATCAACTGTGGATGACGGTGTGGTATTACATTTGGTGGATGGGGTCATTCATGAATATATCGGTAATGAAAAAAATGAATATAGGCAGATATATTACGAAAAATATCAGGTGATGATTCCCATGGATAATATGGTCATGAGTAGAAGAGACAGTAAAATCAGGGGCGATCGGGAAATGACCTATGCCATGATAAAAGCTAAAATTAACTCCTATGAAGAAAAAATAACCAATACACATATAAGAATTCGAAACCGGCTTATTAATGAAGCTGAAAAGTTAGAAATTGACTCTGGTATTGATAGTTTGACTATTATAAATCCAATAATCGCCCAGCAGACTTTATCTCATTATGAGGTGGTTATTGCAGATTCTCTCAAGAAGGTAAAGGGGGGAACCATTGCCCGAGTCCAACGCAGATTAAAGAATCTATCCAGAGGAATAGAGAGTGATTTCTCATTGATAAATTCTTATAAAAATTCCATCAATAAATATTTGGTTGAGCTGCATAAAAAGTTTTCAATACCCTTTGCCAGTATCATTTTTATTCTGATCGGTGCCCCTCTTGGAATGATGGCAAGAAAGGGTGGATTTGCAGTGAGCATGGCGTTCAGTTTGGGATTTTTTATCATATACTGGGCCTTCCTGATTGGTGGAGAAGAATTTGCAGATAGGGGATTGTTATCACCAGCCTTATCAATGTGGCTTCCAAATCTGGTTTTAGGCATTTTTGGGCTATTTATTTGTTACTGGCAATCTCTTGAGCAGCGAATTATTAACTTTGAGTTATTAAATTTATTCAAAAATAAAAATGGACAATAAATGATTAAACATTTTGAGGGAAAACAACCCCGATTAGGTAAAAATGTATATGTTTCAGAAAATGCAATGGTCATTGGGGATGTGACTTTAGGAGATGAAGTGAATATCTGGTTTGGAGCCGTACTCCGGGGAGATATGCATTATATCAAAATTGGGAACCGCACAAATATTCAGGATAATTCTGTGGTACATGTTACCACTGGAGTCTCGCCAACCAATATTGGAAATGGAGTTACGGTTGGACATGGTGCTATAATTCACGGCTGTACAATTGAAGATGATTGTTTAATCGGAATGGGTGCTATTTTAATGGATGATGCCGTCATTGGTGCCGGATCTCTTATTGGCGCAGGAGCATTGATTCCGCCCAATATGATTATTCCTGAAAATTCATTGGTGGTGGGTTCTCCCGGAAAGGTCGTTCGCCAGGTAAAAGATTTTGAACGAGAAATGATCCTTGAGCGGCCACAAGAATATATTGATTTAGCGGCTATTT
>DTTG01000140.1 GCA_012964845.1 Fidelibacterota bacterium | reverse complement strand
GAATATTGAATAATGAATGATGATCTTTGCTACTTTGTTAATTAGGAACCCTTCTACATTGCATTACGAAGGGCAAGCTTTGCTACTAAAAAAATGAATAGTGAATTAAGAATTAAATCAATTGGTGTAATTGGTGCTGGAACCATGGGAAATGGAATTGCGCATGTATCTGCACTTTCAGGTTTTGATACTATTCTCATGGATATTAAGGATGAATTTGTCCAACAAGGACTTAGCACCATCCAGAAAAATATGGATCGACAGGTTAAGAAAGAAAAAATCAGTCAATCTGAAATGGAAACTTCAATGAGCAGAATTACTGTCTCAACAGATTATAATCAGTTCTCCGCATGTGATTTGGTTATAGAAGCTGCCACTGAGAATAAGAATATTAAATTAAATATATTCAAAGAATTAGATAATGTTTGTAAGCCCGAAACCATCTTGGCCAGTAATACATCTTCGATTTCCATTAATAAAATTGCTACAGCAACACAGCGCCCAGAAAAAGTTATTGGGATGCATTTTATGAATCCGGTGCCTGTTATGAAATTGGTGGAAATAGTTAAGGGAAAAGAAACGGATGATTCTATCACCAAACGTATCACCGATTTATCAACACAAATGGGTAAGATTCCTGTTGAATGTAATGATTCTCCGGGATTTGTGTCCAATCGAATTCTCATGCCCATGATAAATGAGGCTATTTTCTGCTTGGATGAGGGAGTGGGTACACCTGAGGCCATTGATGCCATCATGAAATTGGGTATGGCGCATCCCATGGGTCCCTTGACCCTGGCAGATCTCATTGGATTGGATATTTGTCTCAGTATTATTAATGTACTATATTCTGATTTTGGGGATGAAAAATACCGTCCCTGTCCATTATTGGTAAAAAAAGTAGCAGATGGAGAGCTTGGTAGAAAAACAGGTAAAGGATTTTATGAATACAATTCTAAATAAGAATTTAATTGAAAACCATTAAAATGGTTGAGATATTCAGTAAAATCTGTAACCCACGACTTAAGTCGTGGGCTAACCGAACGAATATAGGTGAAACCGTTTTAACGGTTTAATACAAAAATTGGATTTACAAAGGATGCCCAAATAAATGAATTTTCAACTCACAGAAGAACAAATATTAATTCAGAAAACAGCTCGCGCATTTGCAGATAATGAACTGGCTCCAGGGGTGGTTGAGAGGGATGATAAAAAAATCTGGCCTAGAGAGGGTGTGAAGCAAATGGGTGAACTTGGCTTTATGGGGATGATGGTTGACCCAAAATGGGATGGCGGAGGAATGGATTCTATTTCCTACACCATTGCCATGGAAGAAATCTCAAGAGTGGAAGCATCTTCAGGTGTTGTAATGTCCGTTAATAATTCTCTGGTCTGTTATTTATTAGAGAAATTCGGCAGCGATTTTTTAAAAGAAAAATATCTTAAACCATTAGCTTCCGGCAAAAAGCTTGGTGCATTTTCTTTATCAGAACCACAATCTGGTTCAGATGCGTCTAATATGAGGACAATTGCAAAAAAAGAGGGAGATCACTACATTATTTCCGGAACGAAAAATTGGGTTACAAATGGTATTAATTCCAATTATGTTATTTTATTTGCAGTAACTGAAAAAGGAATTGGGTATAAAGGAGTCTCATGTTTTATTGTAGAGAAAGGTTGGGATGGATTAGAAACTGGAAAACCTGAAAATAAATTGGGAATCCGTGCTTCAGACACTTGTGAGTTATATTTTGATAATGTAAAAGTACCAGTTGAAAACCTCATCGGAAAAGAAGGTGAAGGCTTTACAATTGCGTTGGTAATATTGGATGCCGGAAGAATTGGCATTGCATCTCAGGCAATCGGAATTGCTCAAGCGTCATTGAATGCATCCGTATCCTACTCAAGGGAACGTATTCAATTTGGAAAACCCATTGCCAAAAATCAGGCAATTCAATTTAAAATCGCTGATATGGCTATGGAAATAGAAGCAGCCAGATTATTGATTCGGCAGGCAGCCTGGAAAAAGGATCAAAAGCAGAATTATGGCCATATTGCTTCCATGGCAAAAGTGTATGCGTCGGAGGTTGCTATGCGAGCATCCACACAATGTGTTCAGATTCATGGTGGATTTGGTTATATGCGGGAATCGGGTATTGAACGACTCATGCGCGATGCCAAAATTACTCAGATTTATGAAGGAACTTCTGAAATTCAAAGAATTGTTATTGCCCGGGAATTATTAAAAAAATAGGACAGGAAATGGACTTATTTCAAGAATTAGGAGAGAGAGGTCATGAACAGGTTTCGTTTTTTCATGACTCAGATTCAGGACTAAAAGGATTGGTTGCCATTCATAATACAGTATTGGGTCCAGCACTGGGCGGCTGCCGAATGTGGAATTATGAAAATGAAACAGAAGCATTGGTAGATGTTCTCCGACTGTCAAAAGGAATGACCTACAAAGCGGCAATTGCGGGGCTCAACCTGGGAGGTGGTAAGGCAGTAATCTTAGGTGATTCCAAAACTCAGAAAACAGAAAATTTATTTAGATCATTTGGGCGATTTGTTGAAGGTTTAGGCGGCAGGTATATCACAGCTGAAGATGTGGGCACCAGCATTAAGGATATGGAACATGTGAGAATGGAAACTAATTATGTTACGGGAATTTCTCAAGCATTAGGAGGAAGTGGAGATCCTTCTCCGGTAACTGCCTATGGGGTTTTTGTTGGTATAAAGGCTTCTGTAAAGGAACGGCTTAATAGAACGGAGTTGGATGGGTTAAAAGTATCGGTCCAAGGGTTGGGGCATGTGGGAATGTACCTCTGTGAATATCTTCATAAAGAAGGGGCTGAATTATTTGTTACTGATATTGACCAATCCCTAATGGGACAGGCAGTTGATAATTTTGGCGTTACTCCTGTTGAACCGGATGGAATCTATGAAGTGGACGTGGATGTCTATGCTCCCTGTGCCTTAGGTGCAACAGTGAATCCGGACACCATTGATAAATTAAAATGTACGATTATTGCCGGCTCTGCCAATAACCAATTGATTGAAAATAACTTTGGTGTGGAGCTAAAAAAACGGAATATTCTCTATGCTCCAGATTATGCTATAAATGCCGGCGGGCTTATCAATGTTTCCAATGAACTGGAAGGGTATAATAGGGAGAGGGCATTTTCCCAGGCCGAAGGGATATATGATACTTTAATGGAAATATTTCATCGCTCTAATATGGAAGAAATTTCAACCAATGAAGCATCCGATAGACAGGCCGAAGACCGCATTAAAAAAATTGGAGAATTAAAATCATTTTATCTCCCTTATAAAAAATCGTTTAAAATTAGAAATGTCTGAATTAAAGCCCAGACAAAAACGACAAGCCCGCATCATTACATTGCAGGCAATTTATGCCCGTGAGTTGCAAGGCTCTAATTTGGATGATACCTGTAATTTCATGATGGATTCTAATAATCCTCCATCAGAGGAAGTCCTCAAATATGGTAAACAATTGAGTAATCTCATATTTATGCATGCAGTGGAAATTGATAAACTGATAATTAGTCGATCTAAAAATTGGGATTTCGATCGCATTACACTCATCGATAAGTTGATCCTTAGAATGGCTCTGGCTGAGATGGTGTACGTTGATGAAGTGCCGCCAAAAGTATCCATTGCGGAGGGTGTTGAAATCGCAAAACAATTTAGTACTGAAGATAGCAGCAGTTTTATTAATGGTATCTTAGATTCAGTCTATAATGAAATAATTAAAGGAAAAGAGAAAACAGTATAAACATGTCAGCATTTGCAAAAATAGTAACCAGAATTTTTGGCAAGAAATCGGAGAAAGATTTAAAATCCCTCTCACCATTTGTAGATGAAATCAATGTTGCCTATAGTCCCCTAACTTCATTAACTGATGACGAATTAAAAAATCGATTTCAGTCCATCAGGGATGAAATAAAAGATTTATCGATAAATTCGCGAAAAACATTTAAAGCTGAGGGTCTTGAAGAAGAAGACCTTGATGAAGCAGTACAAAAAGCAGAACAGGAATATTTGGATTTAAAAATGGCAGAAGTTTTTGCCATTGTAAAGGATGCCAGCCGAAGAATTTGTGGAACTGAATATATGGTGATGCACCAGAAGATAAAGTGGGAAATGGTACCATTTGACGTACAGCTAATTGGAGGAGTCGTTCTCCATCAGGGTAAAATTGCAGAAATGAAAACGGGAGAGGGTAAAACATTGGTTTCTACCATGCCCATCATTCTCAATGCTATTACCGGAAGAGGTGTACATTTAATAACAGTAAATGATTATTTGGCAGAACGGGATAGTCAGTGGATGGGTATTTTATATGAATATCTAGGCTTAACAGTAGGATGTATTCTCAATCAAATGAATAGTCAACAGCGTAAAGAAATGTATGATAGGGATATTACCTATGGAACCAATAGCCAGTTCGGGTTTGATTATCTCCGGGATAATATGAGTATCCGGCCTGAAGATCAGGTGCAGAGAGGACATGCCTTTGCCATTGTAGATGAGGTTGATTCCGTCTTGGTAGATGAAGCCCGAACACCGCTCATTATTTCTGGAAATGTGGATGCACCCTCCAATCAACAGTACAATGAATGGCAAAACAGCATTGAAAATATTATCCGTAAGCAAAACCAAATGGTAAATAAGTTAATTGCTGAGGCAGAAGAAGCCTTGGAAACGGATGATAAAAAAGCAGCTGTCAATCTACTCCTGGCATCCCGTGGAGCGCCAAAAAACAAACGTCTAATGAAAATATTCCAACAGCAAGGCACCCAACAGCTTGTACATAAAATGGAAAGTGAATATATTCGTGATAAAAAAATGAATGAACTGGATGAACAATTATTTTTCAGCATTGATGAACGGGCACATGTTATTGATCTTTCTGAAATGGGCAGGCAATATCTATCTCCGGAACATCCAGAGAATTTTATCATTCCAGATTTAGGAGAAATTTTCCATGAGATTGAAAATACGGAGGGTATAACTCAGCACCAAATTTTAGAGAAAAAGGAAGAATCGCAAACTCTCCATATGGAAAGAAGCGATCGAATTCATGCCATCAATCAGCTATTGCGGGCGTATTCCCTGTATGAAAAAGATATAGAATATATTGTTCAGGAAGGTAAGGTGTTAATTGTTGATGAACACACCGGCAGGGTGCTTCATGGACGGCGATTCAGTGATGGACTGCACCAGGCATTGGAAGCAAAAGAAAAAGTGGTTATTGAAAAAGAAACTCAAACCATGGCAACCATTACTATTCAGAACTATTTCCGAATGTATTCTAAACTCGCAGGGATGACCGGTACTGCTGTTACCGAAGCTCAGGAGCTCATGCAAATCTATAAATTGGATGTTATAGAAATTCCAACAAATCAAGACATAATTAGGAATGATACGGATGATTTGGTATATCGCACCAAACGGGAAAAATATAATGCGGTAGTTGAAAAAGTGAAAGAATTAACTCAAAAGGGACAACCAGTTCTTGTAGGTACAACATCGGTGGAAGAATCTGAAACACTCGCCCGCATGCTGAAACGGGCAAAAATTCCCCATAATGTTTTAAATGCAAAACAGCATCAAAAGGAAGCTGAAGTAATAATCCGTGCTGGCCAAACCAGCGCTGTTACCATAGCCACCAATATGGCAGGACGGGGAACGGATATTAAATTAGGGGATGGAGTAAAAGAAGTGGGTGGTTTATTCATTTTAGGTACTGGCAGGCATGAATCCCGCCGGATAGATCTGCAGCTTAGAGGGCGGGCAGGCCGTCAGGGGGACCCCGGAGAATCCGTGTTTTTTCTCAGTCTTGAAGATGATCTCATGCGCTTATTTGGTTCTGACCGTATTGCTAAAGTGATGGATAGAATGGGTGTGGAAGAAGGTGAAGTTATTACACATGCTATGGTCACCCGATCCATTGAACGGGCTCAAAAAAAGGTTGAGGGTAGGAATTTTGGCATCCGAAAGCATTTGCTGGAATATGATGATGTCATGAATCAACAGCGGGAAATTGTATATGATCGTAGAAATTATGCATTGCATGGCGCTAATATCAGCCGTGAGGTGGATGAAATTATGGCTGATTATCTGGACAATCTCGTTGAATTATATTGCAGAAATGGAAGTAATCCCCGAGAATGGGAGTGGGATGAATTTACAAATGAAGTATTAAATACCTTTTCTTTAGATATTAAATCGGAAAATGACCGTGTTAGTACAATAGATGAATTAAGGGATATGGTGGTGCAGGGAGCAAACGCAATTTTATCCTTTAAAAAAGAATCTGTTGATGAAAATGTATTTGACCAATTTCAAAAATGGGTGGTATTTCGTACCATTGATGAAAATTGGAGGGAGCATTTAGCGGCAATGGATCAACTGAGAGAAGGAATTGGACTACGTGCCTATGGCCAGAAAAATCCCCTCATTGAATATAAGCAGGAAGGCTTTGGCATGTTTGCTGAGATGATGGTGGATACCAATCGGGAAACCCTCAAACGGATTTTTCGAGCCAATATTCAACAAACTGAAAAGAGACCAGCAGCACCCAGACCGATACCGGCTAATTTAAAAATGCAGCATGATGAATCTGCCGGAATGGGCTTCACTGCACCACCGCAGGGTGCAAGACAGGGTGCGCAAGCTCCTCCCCAAAATCAGCAGCAAAGACAGCCCATATCAGTTGAAGAAAAAACAGGCAGAAATGACCCCTGTCCCTGCGGAAGCGGTAAAAAATTTAAAAAATGCTGTGGGAAAGCAATTTAAAATAATTAAAAAAAGGAAATATTAATGAAATTTGACACAAAGGTAGTTCGCTCAGGAATTTCTCCTGACCCATCAACCGGGGCGATTGTCCCGCCAATTTATCAATCGGCAACCTATGTTTTAGAAGAAGTGGGCAAGGATAAGGGCTATGATTACACCCGAGCATCAAATCCTACCAGGGAAATACTGGAAAATAATCTGGCAGCTTTAGAAGGGGGTAAACATGGAATTTGTTTTTCCTCCGGAATGGCCGCAGTTGACAGTATTATGAAACTTTTTAAATCGGGTGACCATATCGTCTGCTCCGATGATGTGTATGGGGGGGTGTCCAGACTGTATAATAATCTGCTGGTAAATTATGATCTAACATTTACCTATGTAAATTCATCCAATCCTCAGGAAGTAGAAGATGCCATTCAGGACAATACTAAACTGATTTGGATTGAAACGCCTACAAATCCACTATTAAAGGTAACCGATTTAGATGTTGTGGGTAAAATTGCCAAAAAACACGGCATTCTATATGGGGTGGATTCTACCTTTTCTACACCGGCATTATTACGGCCATTAGAATTTGGTGCGGATATTACCATGCACAGTACCACAAAATATCTCAGTGGTCATAATCAGATTATTGGAGGCGTACTTATCACTAATGATGATGAGTTAGGCGAAAAATTTAAATTTATTCAGAAAACAGTAGGAGCGGTACCGTCACCATTTGATTGTTGGCTCACTCTATTGGGAATAAAAACCTTATCTCTGAGGATGTCCCGTCATTGTGAAAATGCTCAGGCAATTGCAGAATTTTTGGAAGCTCATTCCAAAGTTGAAAGAGTTACCTACCCTGGGTTGGCATCCCATCCTCAATATGCCATTGCCAAAGATCAAATGGACGGTTTCAGCGGAATGATTTCCATGGAATTAAAAGGGGGAATTCCAGCAGGAATTAACCTCATGAACAGTCTGGAATTATGCTCTCTGGCTGAAAGTCTCGGGGCCGTGGAAACCATGATAACCCACCCGGCAACCATGACCCATGCCGATGTACCCAAAGATGAGAGATTGGCACGGGGACTTACAGATGGATTGGTTCGCCTTTCTGTGGGCATTGAAGATCAAGAAGATATAATTGCCGATTTAAATCAAGCACTTGATAAAATGTAAGAGACTTACCCGCGGGTATCCTAAAG
>DTTG01000139.1 GCA_012964845.1 Fidelibacterota bacterium | reverse complement strand
TCTGCCAATCCACAGCCTCAAGCTGAAGAAGGATTCTTCATTTCATCCCGCTATCAATTTCACCGATCAATGGTTGGATACTTGAATTGGGATACCTGGAATCGCAAGGCTGATAATGCAAAATACTACCGAACTGTGGCTACAGTGGAATGGCGACCTGCTTTCAATTTCAGAATAAAAGTTCGACAGAAATGGCAGGCAAGGGGGGCATTTGATTTGCAACATCCCAGTCCATTTTATTCTCGGGAAACCCGCATAACCAGCCGACTGCGGATGTCTCGTTATAATCAGTTTGAAATTTTATATTCCAATGGATATACCACTTTTTCTCCTCGACCACGCCTCACAGATAATGCTCTTGGCGGCGATATGATGGTAGGAAATATAGGCTCACCAGATGAAACCATTGGAGTGAGTATTTCTCATAATGCTGATGACAGTTTTTCAATAAAAGGTGGAATGCTTTATATACAGGGATTTTTATGGTATTTTGAGGATACTGATTTCAGGATATTTAGTTCTGAAAACGGAATGGTTCATTCATGGGTCGCTGTTGATTTAAAACCCACTCCTCTTTTCAGAGTGATGTTTAAGGTGAGCCATTCTACTGAAGGTGCTTCCACACGGGTTGTGGATGGACAGACACCCCAGGGCAATTGGATACGGAACCCGAAAGTAACCGGTGAAGATTTAGACTACCGAATACAACTGAGTTATGCGTTATAGAATTCTCTTAATCATTTTATTCTTATCTGCTCTTTCAGGGCAATCTCTGTTCAACCGCTGGGTGGGGTCTGACCCATTTATGGGTTCACCAAGATCTACTGCTATGGGGAGCACACATCTGTTAAATTCTACAGGCAGTAGCAATGTACGCTTTAATCCTGCAAATTTAGGAAATATGAAAACGAAAAGAGGATTTGATTTCCAGTTAAATCGGTCATCGGTTTTCGAAAGATGGAGCATGCCCGTTAGGGATAGTTTTGGGGAGTTTCTCACCCATGCTGATTATGTGGCAAATGAATTCAGCTTTTATGGAATTAGCTTGGGATTAATTGGAACTACTGAACTTCCGGAAATTGGCATAGCTGGCATGGGAATCCATTATGGCCCACTTACCCATTTCAACTATCAATATTCTGAGGAAGTCCGGGGAAGTTACAGCATTGAAGATGGTGAATATGCTGGTAAAGACCCCATTGTGGGATATCAAAATCTCAGTACCAATGGCCTCACAATGCTGACTTCAATTGGAGGTGGATTAAATTTAGGAATGCTTGGTGATATTGAAATTTCTGTAGGCGGTGCAATTAATTTAATTCAATCTTATAATTTAACAGACCGAGTAGAAGTAGATACCCTGTACTCCGATGTTACTAATCTAACCACTCTCCCGGATTTTAATGTAGCAACTCAATTGCCAACAGCAAACTTTATGACTTTCAGTACAAACCTGAAGTTGAATTCAAATATTAATCTGGGTGCCTCTTGGGAAAATGATGCAAATATCACTTCCAGTCAATATTACTGGGAAATTGATTCAACCAATGGATTATTCCAATATTGGAATGACAGTAGTTTTGTAGTGAGCGGGTTGAATTATTTAAAACCAGAAATTAAAAGCCTCGCCTTGTCATTTATTTCTGATCTTGAAAATATGATGTCCATTGATTTTGAGATTAATCATTTTTCTTATAACGGGCACCATAACTTTCAGGACTACAAAAAAATTAAGTTCGGATTTGAATACCTCACCCAATTGGGCACACCTATTCGTGGAGGTTTGGTCTATAGAACCGCATTTATTCCCGCTATGAAACCTGTATCCATGTTTACTTTTGGATCAGGTAAATCTATTGGAAGCTTGGAGATAGATTATGCCGGAACTTATAGCTTCCAATCCTTCAACTATCCTGATTTGTTTCCGGTGAAAGGTGACATTCGGTCCGAATATGATTTGGTTCGGGATTCTCAACTTCATCTGCAGTTGGCAGTGACTT
>DTTG01000138.1 GCA_012964845.1 Fidelibacterota bacterium | reverse complement strand
TGGGATGTCTATCTCGGGGTATTTTGCCGCCAGCCATAATACCCATTGGCCTCTCAATCCCGTCCCTATAACTCCAATTTTAATACGTTTATTAGAAACAATATCGCTAAAGGCTAATTTTGGTAAAATGGCAGTACCTAATCCGGCAACTGCGGAAGTTTGGATGAATTTTTTTCGTTTCATTTTTTCTCCGATTGAATAGGATTTAAAATTACCAGCTTTTCAGGTAATCATTGAAGCAGCAAATTTGATTTAATCCAATTTGTTGTAGTGTTTTATAAATATTTCCCTCCTTTCCATAGGTTGAAATGTGTATATTACTCTCCTAGAAGAAGCCCGGTTTTAGCACAAATTGGGAAAAATTGAGGCGCAATATCCTTCTGTAAACGTTTCAATTGCGGAACTAAATCCAGAAATACCTAAAAGAAAGTATTATACTATGGCTGATCAATCAAAATATATCTGGTTTAATGGTGAAATCATCCCCTGGGAGGATGCAAAAATTCATGTGATGTCCCATGTTCTCCATTACGGCAGCGGGGTATTTGAGGGCATTAAATGTTATACTACAGATGAGGGTCCAGCCATCTTCCGCTTAGGCGACCACGTACACAGGCTCATTCAATCCGGTGAAAAATATGGTATTCAAATCCCCTATGATCAGGATGTACTTACCCAGGCTTGTGTTGATATTGTCAATGCTAACCACTTTGAAAACTGCTATATCCGGCCCATTGCTTTTTATGGATACGATACGTTGGGAGTCCATCCTAAAGGCTGTCCGGTTGAAGTAGCCATTGCCAGTTTTTTCTGGGGCGCCTATTTGGGAGATGACGGTGTTGAAAATGGTGTAAACATAACTGTATCTCCCTGGAAAAAGATATCATTAGATGCATTCCCCCCTTCGGCAAAAGCCTCCGGACAATATTTAAATTCAATGCTCGCCGTTCAGGATGCCCGTGAAAGGGGTTACGATGAAGCCCTGCTTTTAAACCAGGATGGCAATATTGCAGAAGGTTCTGGACAGAATATATTCATTGTGAAAAATGGGAAGGTTTTCACCAATGGGGAATCTGCCTCCATTTTAATGGGCGTTACCCGGAAATCGGTTATTCAATTGTGCAGAGATTTAGGATTTGAAATTCAAATTGGTGATTTAACTCAAGAAATGTTCATGAATGCAGACGAAGCATTTTTTACCGGTACCGCTTCTGAAATAACTCCCATCGCTTCAGTGGATGATTCCCCGTTTGAGGATGGAAAACCGGGGACTATCACACTCCAAATAAAAGAAAAATATTTGAATATTATCCATGGGAAGGATAACGGTTATAAACATTGGCTTACCCTTGTTCGGCATAAAAATGCCATCGATTCCATCGTTTCCGAGTAACTTCCTGCAACAAAGCAATCCTTTTTACAGATCAGCAATTTGCTGTAATTTCTCCTTGATGGGGACATGAATTGTTTCGATATTTCTGTTATATTATTCAAAGCAAATCCCACATTTGTTGAATTTAAATAATTCAATATTTAATGGATTTATAAACAGGTACAATTAGCCACTTTATCTTTTAACATGAAAATTTATTTAAGAATTTGCTTCAGTTTTTTGCTAATAATCCTTTTTTCTGCCTGCGCACATTTTTCATCAAAAGAAATATCCACTCAATCAACCTCACCTGCAAAAAAATATGATGTGATCATTTACCGGGACACTTGGGGAGTCCCCCATATTTTCGGTAAAACAGATGCCGATGCAGCCTATGGATTAGCCTATGCCAATGCTGAGGATGATTTGCAAAATATGCAGGATGCCTTGTTGGCTGCCCGGGGTAAACTGGCTTCCGTGTATGGTAAAGATCAAGCCCCCAATGACTACATGGTGCATCTTTTTGAAATCTGGCGCAAGGTAAACAATGGGTATGAAACAGACCTAACCCCTGCAACTAGGAAAATCTGTGAAGCCTATGCAGAAGGGATAAATCAGTATATTTTAGACCATCCCGGAGAAGCA
>DTTG01000137.1:919-2026 GCA_012964845.1 Fidelibacterota bacterium | reverse complement strand
ATATATCCATCATGCCATCAACCTGTTAAGTTTTACTGTGAATTCTGTGTGAATCGCTTTTTTTAACTCCGGATGGGGAATTTTGTCCAAGACTTCATTGGCAAATCCAATTACCATCAGTTCCATGGCATCCTGCTTATTAATTCCACGGGATTGCAAGTAAAATAGTGTATCCTCATCAATTTTCCCCGTTGTTGAGCCATGAGAACATTTTACATCATCCGCATAAATCTCTAATTGAGGATTAGAATTCATCTTCGCTTTCTTAGATAAAAGCAAATTTTTATTGGTTTGATTGGCTGTTATTTTCTGGGCATTTTTATGCACAACCGTTCGCCCATTAAATACTCCGGTAGAAGTATCAAAAAGAATTGATTTTACAAATTGAGAGCTGTGGGTTTTCGGGCTGTTATGATTCACAATAATATTATTATCAATATGTTGATTATTTTTTGAAAGCGCTAAACTGTTGATATAACATTGCGCATTCTCCCCATTTAATTGTACACAAATATTGCTTCTTCCAAGCTTACCGCCATCTACAAGTTGCCAAAAATGATATTGGCTGTCCGCATCCTGATTAACATTTATATTTGCCATATTTTGGGTGAACTCGGAATTTGACTGAATACGGATATGGTTCAATTGGGCATTATTTTCTAATGAAATAAATACCGATTCATTTTGAAAAAAGGATTCAGCATCACCCGCATGATGTTCCATAAATGTGAGACTGCTTGACTCTGCAACATCAATGTATACTCGTGGATTTACCATAATGGATCTCACACCATTTGAGATAAACAAAATACGAATGGGTATTTCAACCTGGGTATCTTTTTCTACCACAATGCACATACCACTATCTGTAAAAGCAGTATTTAATAAATCAAATGGAGAATTATTTGCCGTGTCAAATTTTCCATTTTTTCTCTCAAAGTGCTCAAGCCCACTTAAAAGTGCAACCCCATCTGGCACGGAAGATAACTCTTTTTGATAATGTCCATTATAGATCACAACCGTGTCAACTCCCTCCATTTGATAGGAGTCAATATTGGGTGTTGTTTGAGGAGCATCAGAAATTTCAGATATTTTATATTTACCATC
>DTTG01000137.1:0-863 GCA_012964845.1 Fidelibacterota bacterium | reverse complement strand
AAATGCTTCTTTTCGGTAAGGATGTAATGATTTAGAGTAATAATCTCTATTCAACATCTTCTCAAATTCAGCTTTATAATTCGATACACTCATTAATTATATCCTATGCAACTTCAGCCACTTCTTCTTCAATCCAGGAATAGCCTTTTTTCTCCACTTCTTTTGCCAACTCCATAGTTCCGGATTTGACAATTTTTCCATTCATTAGTACATGTACAAAATCCGGCTTCATATAATTCAGAATACGTTGATAATGGGTAATGAGAATGAAAGATCGCTCTGGTGAACGAAAATCATTTACACCTTTGGCTACTATTTTCAGCGCATCAATATCCAAACCTGAATCTGTTTCATCAAGTATGGAAAGTTTTGGTTCCAGTGCAATCATTTGTAAAATTTCATTCCGTTTTTTCTCACCACCGGAAAATCCGTCATTCACCGGCCGATGAATAAAACTTTCATCCAGGGCTACCATTTTCAGTTTTTCCCGAATCATAGAAAGAAAGTCCACAGCATCAATTTCTTCTTCACCTCGTGATTTACGAACTGCATTCACCGCAGCCTTTAGAAAATACATATTATTCACACCGGGAATGGCTACTGGATACTGAAAGGATAGAAACAATCCAGCACAAGCTCTATCTTCTGGTGACATATCCAATAAATTTTCACCATTAAAACTTACAGTACCATTGGTCACTATATATTTTTCCTTCCCAACCAATACATTCGCGAGTGTGCTTTTACCCGTTCCATTTCGCCCCATGATAACATGTAGTTCCCCAGGCTTGACTTCCAAGTTTATCCCTTTCAGGATTTCTTTTTCTTCCACATTAACATTAAGGTTTTCTATTTTAATCATT
>DTTG01000136.1 GCA_012964845.1 Fidelibacterota bacterium | reverse complement strand
TGCAGATTTGGACATCATCACCTGTACATTGGCGCCCTCCTTCCTGAGCAGGCGTACTACTTCGCAGGTCTTGTAGGCTGCAATAGAGCCGGTGACCGCAATAAGAATATTTTTATTTTTCATTTTTTAATACACAGCATGAGTCCATCTCTGATTGGAAATAGCACATTAAACACTCGCTTATCTTCCTGTATATAATCTCCCGTTTTTCTCAGTGCTTTAGAATCATCATCAATTGGATCAATGACTGATCCACTCCATAACATATTATCTAAAATTATTACACCCCCAGATCGTATGAGCACTAAACAACGTTTATAATATTCTAGATAGTTTGATTTATCAGCATCTATAAAAGCCATATCAAAATCTCCAACTTTTAGAGTTTCAAGACTTTCCAGGGCTGGACCTTGATGTATAGTTATTTTTTTTCCATAATCTGACTTATCAAAAAAAGACTGTGCTGTTTCAGTATGTTTTTTCATAAGTTCACATGTATGGATTTCACCATCTAAAGGAATGGCCTCAGCCATCTGCAGAGCACTGTATCCAGTAAAGGTGCCTACTTCTACTATTTTTTGGGCAGCAATCATTCTGATAATAGACTGAAGAAATTTTCCCACAATTTGTCCTGAAATCATTTGGGGAACATCTTCATTGTCCCATGTATATCGTTCTAATTCAGATAGCAATTTATTATCAGATGCTGTATGTTCTTTACAATACCCATGAATATTTTCAGTTATAGCATCAATCATCTTTTATAAGTTCTTTCAGTTTACCAGAATTGTTTAATTGAAGCAGTTCGTTAAATCCACCTATTGCTTTATCATTGATGATAATTTGTGGAACCGTATGGCCACCAGTAATTTTTACTAGATCATCACGGCTTAATCCCTGTTCTTCAATATCTATGTTTTCATATGACATGTCCATGCCATCCAGCATTTTTTTTGCTGCTATACAGGGCCCTCACCAACTAGTTGTATAAATTTTTATCATTTCCCCTCATTAATAATGGGTGGTAATTTAAACTGTATGTAATAGAGTAAAGTAAATCAAATAATCAATTAAATTAGGAGAATAATTTTGTTAAAAGTTGGAGATAAAGCCCCAGATTTTACCTTGAAGAACCAAGATGAAAATTCTGTTTCCCTATCTGATTATAAAAATAAAAAGGTTGTTCTATGGTTTTATCCAAAAGCCAGTACGCCTGGCTGAACCATTGAAGGCAAGGGATTCCGGGATGAATTCCAAGAATTTGAAGAAAAAAATGTGGAAATTTTAGGATGTTCAGCAGATCCTCCTAAAAAACAGAAAAAATTTTGTGAGAAAAAGAATTTTCCATATTTTCTGCTTAGCGATGAAAGCCATGAGATGCTTGAAGACTATGGTGTTTGGGGTAAGAAAAAGTTTATGGGTAGAGAATATATGGGAATTTCGAGGGTAACATATATTATAGATGAAAATGGAGTTATAGAAAAAGTATATGAAAAAGTTTCTGTGAAATCACATGCCAGAGATATTTTAAACGATTTTGGATAAATAATTTTCAATCAACCCATGAAAATGATGCACCCCTTGTTCAAATGTGGGTGAATATCTCCCTCTTTTATAATACCTTGATTTGATTCCCTTTTGTACGCTCTGTACCACCGACTGATCTTCTAATTCAACCCTTTCTAATGATGCATCACCTTGTTGAGGTTGTGCCATTGCACCTATGGAATATGACAAAAAACGGACTCGGGTTTTCTCTCTTGAAACAGGTTCAATTATATTTACAGATAGTCCCCATGAATAAAAATTCAACATAATATTGGGAAATATCCAATAGTATAATCCATAAATATTTCGTGAGGGAGTTCGGGGGTCTTTCAATATTTCAATAGTTTCTTCACCCTCCGCAATTTGCAACACCCCATTTTCTAATAATTGGGTTTCGTAAGTGCCCACATCAATATCCTTTGCCAATCCTTTATGTACAAAGGGTACATGAAATCCTTCTAAATAATTTTCACAATAGAG
>DTTG01000135.1 GCA_012964845.1 Fidelibacterota bacterium | reverse complement strand
TGAGGGGAAGCTAGAATTATTCCATATACAACATGAGGAAAAGTCTAACCTAGGATTAAGAGGAAAAGCAATTATTAATTTATCATGGTTAGATGTAAGACATACAACAGGAATATATAATTTAGGTTCTGATAATTCTGCCCCACAGCCAATTGATATGTTCTCCAATACCAGCTTAATATTTTCACCTAATGTCTGGCGTTGGAAAAAAGCCCGTTACCAACCATTTATTGGAGTGGAATCATCTTTTATTCAACATTCAGGTAGAATGGGTATTGACCCCATGGAACCGGCTATATTCACATTGCAATCAATGGATCCCTATTCTTCATTTTTGGTAAATATGGAAATGGGCTTATTGGTAAATCAATTTAAGGTGTCCTACAGATGGGTAAAATTCAATATGTTTGGAAATACAGCTAATAATAGTATAAACCCTGATTCATATTCAATTCTACCCATCCGTCATTTGGAGATTGTCTGGCAGTTCTGGAATTAGTCTATAATCAGAGCTACGATAATAATAATATCCAAGACATTCACTTGATTGTCTCCATTTAAATCTTCATGACAATCAAATTCAGCATTTAGGATATTGTCAACTATTTGTACAATATCTAAGATGTTAATAGATGAATCAAAATTAACATCTCCATTAGTAGCACAAGATTCCCAAACAGCAAAATCACCTGGTAGGGCACCAACTACATAACGATTAATTTCGTCGCCATTGGCATTTACTACTGTTACTTCATCTGGAGCAACATAGTCTGAGAGCCCAAAGTAAATATATTCACCTATCACTGCTGCTGAGTATACCTCCCCTGCGTTATAATCGCCTAAACGCGTTTCAGGCATTATTTCTAATTCATCATTTAATTGTGCTATACCACCATCGTACATTCTAAAAACTTCATTCTTATAAGTATAGATACCACCACCACATACAGCTCCAGACCCATAATTAACAATTGTAACAGTACCGTCAGATTTGATTTTTGTTGTTCCATAGAAAGCGTTCCAATTAGGATCATAGTAAGTTCTTGAAACATATACCTCGCCTTCATGTACTAATAGATTTCCAGGACCTGCACCTACTTCATAGCTATCAATTTGAGTATCTGTATTGGGATCAATTGTAATCACTATATTACCATCTGTCCAATCTGGATTCATTGTGATAGATACATAAAGCAAACCATTATGATATACAATATCTTCTGGTAAACCGGGGGTTGAAATTGTGGCCTCTATAATCCAGGTAGTTAAATTTATTTTTTTTACATCTGCAGAGAACCAGTTTGTGAAATATAAATATCCATTGTGAACCAGCATCTCTCTTGGACCTGAGTATTGGGTATCTATATAATGAACGGGTGTCAAACCATCATCCTCAATATTAAACACTTGAATATTACTAGAACCGTTGACAATGACAAATAATTGATTCTCGAACACATATAAGGACTGCACTATGTCCCCTAATGGATTCTCCTGATATTCATAGATATCATCCTCAGTTATAGTCCATAAAGAGCCATTCCCTTCATAAAAGTTTCCCTCACAGGCAACAAAGATATTTTCTGTTGACCAAGTGAAAGCTAATAAGATTAATAAGTAT
Organism: Fidelibacterota bacterium; assembly: GCA_012964845.1. Taxonomy (GTDB): domain Bacteria; phylum Fidelibacterota; class Marinisomatia; order SCGC-AAA003-L08; family D37C17; genus D37C17. The sequence continues at coordinate 409 of DTTG01000135.1, read as the reverse complement.
AAATTATTTTTCATTAATATCTCCTAGAAATTACCATCCCCTTTGACAGGAAAAATGAAGAGTATTATTTTTCCCCACTGCGCGAAGGTTAGTGTATTATGTAGTTGAAGTATCTGGCTTATCTGCCCCTTGGCAAAATTACAGTTGCGCGTCAGTTCCGAAATTACATCGGATTCCTCCAAAATTGTCTTAAAAAGCGTTTGATAAAGTAGGGGGATAAAGCCATGTATTTTAGTGTATTTATTTATAATGGGAAATAAATTTATTAATTGAAAAAGCAATCGGAATCAATCAAAAATAGGCAATAAATTAATGGTTGAGTCATTCATTTAAAATCCAAAATTCAACAGGAATAAATATAATGGGAGAGTTTACAAAAGAGTTCACCAGTGATAATTTTGATGCAGAG
>DTTG01000134.1:5127-8178 GCA_012964845.1 Fidelibacterota bacterium | reverse complement strand
AATATGTGGATTGATACCAATCCAACCGGCAGTCATGGGTTTTCAGTTATAGATGAAACTCATACCTCTGACTGGATGAGTCAGTTTGAACTTGAAAGAAATCCAGAAGTAATCAATGTGAATTTAGATGAACCCAGTCGAGCATACTGGCTCGAAGCCAATAATCAAATTGTGGAGGATGAATTTATTAGAATCGATTGCGAACGATTGAATGAAAATATCTATTTAATAAATCAATTTAATAACTCGGATACATTAATTTTCCATATTTTAAATGACAGCATACCTTCAGACATCCAATTTTATAATTATCAATATGATTCCATATTTACCATTGGTATTACTGGCACATCACCATTTATTTCAAGTATTTTGGATATTGCATTTGAAGGATTTAATTCAGCTTATTGGAATAATTTAAATCAAGAAAATGAAATCATCTATGTTGACATTTCATGGGGGTATTACAATATGTCATTCGTATTTGAAGATTTCACTGATGTGAATATGGATGGTGTTTGGGATGTTACAGATATTGTTTTAACAATTCAGAATATTTTAGGTCAAATTATATTTAATTCAACCCAAACAGAAAATGCCGATCTCAATGATGATGGAAATGTGAATATTTTAGATATCATTTTTATGGTGAATTTAATTTTATCTTAACATCATTTTTTTAACAGACCCAAACCCTTCCCCGTTAATTTATCAAAAGCTCGATCTGGTAAAATCCCAGAAAGGGTATAATTCATAAACCGATTGGGTGTTATCACATGGCGAGTTTTTGGAGATGGATTCTGAAGTATTTCTTTTACCCGATTGCCAATAATATCAGCGTCGAATCCTTTTTTCCCCATTTCAATAAACATTTTATAAAATCGTTTTAATGCTGGTTCATAATCGGAACCGGTAAATTCATTATTTTCGGGATCCGGTGCTTTATCCCATATAGCTGTTTTGATTGGACCCGGTTCAATGAGCACCACATCAACCCCATAAAGGAGCATTTCCCGGCGAAGAGAATCGGAAAAAGCTTCCACAGCAAATTTGGATGCGGTGTAGGGTGCTACGAAAGGATGAGCTCTTCTACCGCTTACAGAACTTATATTTATTATTTTTCCTTGGCTTTGAGAACCTTTATATGCACCAAGCAATGGTAGATAAGCTTTTGTAACATCAATTAATCCAAAGAAATTCACATCAAATTGTTTTCTGAAAATATCTGTATCGATAAGAGTAACAGGTCCACCCAAGGCAATACCCGCATTGTTCACTAGTCCACTTAAAATCTCACCGGGTTTCAATTCATTTTTAACTAATTCAGCACTTTCATGAATTCCTTTTGCATCCGTTACATCAAAAATAAGAGGTGTGAAATTCTCCCCGAATTGTCCTTTGGTTTTTTGGGCGTCTGATTCCTTGCGAACGGACCCATATACTAAATATCCGGAATTACATAAAATTTTTGCAGTGGAAAATCCAATTCCAGTACTCACCCCGGTAATGACTATTTTTTTCATCATGATATATTTGACCTGATTTTAATGTTAATTTTAAAGATATCTCCAATAACTGGCTTTTATTGAGTAGTGAAATTTTCTTAACTTGGGATACGTTAAGCAACTATTTTTAATATGGAACAACTTCAGCAAATTGGCATTAGTACATGATCAAATTAAGAAAGGAAAAATATACAAATATGAAACAAATCTTACCCCTCATATGGATTACTGTACTCCTTGCATTTCCTTCTAAAAAGGATTTCAGTAAGGCATTTATACAAGTAGCTTCAAACGGAAATCCAGCTGTTGTTTCAATTGTTTCAGAAAAAGTAATTGAACAGAGGTATCATCAATTTTTCTCACCATTTGGCGATCAATTTCCCCAAGGTGAATCCAGGGGACATTCTCTGGGTTCGGGTGTCATTATTGACTCTGATGAGGGATATATAATTACCAATAACCATGTCATTGAAGATGCCGAAGAAATTAAGGTAATAATGTTTGATAAACGGGAAATGAAAGCCACTATTGTTGCCACTGATCCTCCTTCCGATTTAGCGGTAATTAAAGTTGATCCGGGTGGATTATCCACCGTAGATTTGGGAAATTCTGATAAGTTGAGTGTAGGTGAATGGGTGGTTGCCATTGGCTCGCCATTCGGGTTGCACCTCAATCATACAGTGACAGCGGGGATTGTGAGTGCTGTTGGGAGAAGCTCAGTAATATCCCGTAATAATTTTGAGGATTTCATTCAGCATGATGCTGCCATCAATCCGGGGAATTCAGGTGGTGCCTTATTTAATTTGGATGGCGAATTAGTAGGTATAAATACTGCCATCGCTACCGATGGGTATTCCAGAGCCAATGCAGGAGTGGGATTTGCTATCCCCATTAATATGGTGAAGCGTGTAATGGAAGACCTGATTTCTGATGGAAAGGTTACTCGGGGTTGGCTGGGAGTGCAAATTCAGGATGTAGATGAAGGCATGGCAAAGGCTTTACGGCTAAAGGAACGGAATGGCGCAATTATTAGTCAAGTGATTAAAAACAGTCCTGCCGAAGATGCGGGAGTTGAAGAGCAAGATGTCATCATTGCAGTGGATGGAGTTAAAGTTGCGGATTCATCAAATTTAAAAAATCTAATTTCCTCTGGACGTCCTGATGATAAAACAAAACTTACAGTTATTAGAGATGGGCATGAAAGAAACCTCATAGTTACATTAGGAACTCGCCCCGGTGAAAAAGAACTTGCAGAGACATTTCGTTATGGTGAAAAACTTTTTGATGTTTTGGGGCTTCGAGTTGAAACTTTAAAAAATGTAGATGGCAAAGAACTGAGGGCTGATTCCCCAAATGGCGTAAAAGTAGTTGATATAAAAAAGGGTTCACCTGCTTATGATAATAATATTAAACGTGGGGATATAATCACTGAAGTAAGTAAATCCATTATTAAAAATGAAAATGATTATGAATCAGAATTAGATGCTTTTTCTGAAGGCGATACCATAATGTTGAGGATAATTAGGAATGGAAGTCCACTGTATGT
>DTTG01000134.1:0-5027 GCA_012964845.1 Fidelibacterota bacterium | reverse complement strand
ATTTCTCTGGGTTCATTTTTAATTTGAGTTGGATAGGGGAAACGAGGATACTCCTGCTTTTTTATAAAATTATTTTGAATTAATCATTCCGTAAATCTGGAAAAAGCCTATATCGAAGTTCAGATAAATATCCTAAAATTGCCACAAGAAATCCTAACATCAATGCTGAATTTCTTACGTTTTCCACAACCCGATTATAATCTATAATTAAATAAATAATAGTAACTGAAAAAACCCCCATGCTCCAATAAACATTATTTTGCTCTCCCATTTGGATTCCACCCAAATAGATTTTTTTGTTTCGTTTGTTTGATTGTTATCCATTTTAGCTCCCATTTTAATTATAGGTTGATGTAGAATTTTCCTCTTCATCAACAGTATTATTTGGAAATGGTTGATAACAGGAGAAAACAATATTTGTGAGTAATAATAAAGTAATTTTCATATTGTAAATTAATTGATTAATGTGTTTTGGGACAATTTTTGAAATTTATTTGATCTACATCAACTATTGGGTTGTAGAAACCCCCATAAGTTATGGGTGTAAGGCAAACGATGTTAATTCATCACCGTCTTACTTAGAAAATCTCCTTATTGAAAAAAGGCTCTCTCCGGAGGAGGGGAGAGCTTTTTTATTGGTTGGAGAAAAAGTCTGTATTTTTTCACCAATTATTATTTCTTTTAGACGAACCTTTATTGGTGAATACCTGAATAAAATCTTAATTTTATAATCAAATTAATTAATGAAATAAATGTTAAGTATAGATTCAATTTGGAAAGAATTTCCCAATAAACTATTATTTAAAAATTTATCCTTCCGATTAAAGGAAGGAATGCGTGTGGGGCTGGTTGGACCTAACGGTGCAGGTAAGACCACTTTACTAAAAATATTATTGAGGATGGAAACCCCAGATAAAGGTACCGTTGACATTGGCAAGTCTGTGTCCATCGGTTATTTACCCCAGGAAATTATCGCTGGGTCAAAGCGCAATATTATAGAGGAAGCCCTTGCAGGTTTTCCGGAAGTGGCAGATCTTGAACATAAAATCCATGCTATAACTGAAGCATTAGCAGAAAAGCCTGACAATTCTAAGCTGCTCACAGAATTATCCCAACTCCAGGAAAAGTTTGAACAAATCGGAGGATGGGATATAGAAAAAAAAGCCAAAATAATTTTAGGGGGTCTGGGCTTTAGCGAGAAACAATTATTTGAGCCCTTCAATTCATTCAGTGGTGGCTGGAGAATGCGCTGTTATTTAGCGGGTATGTTACTGAAACAACCCAATTATTTATTCTTAGATGAACCCACCAATCACCTTGACTTAAACGCATTAATTTGGATGGAAAATTTTCTGTCTAAATGGAGGGGCGGACTCATTATGATAAGCCATGACCGCAATTTTTTAGATAAATCCATTAATAATATCCTTGAGTTAGACCGAGGGCAGGCAATTTTATATTCAGGTAATTATAGCTTTTATATAAATAAACGGGAGGAGTTGCTTCAGCAGGCAGAGAAGTCCTATAATAATCAGCAAAAAACAATTGCCCAAACAGAAAGATTTATTGAACGCTTCCGCTCGAAAAATACCAAAGCCAAACAAGTACAGAGCCGTATCAAGCAATTGGATAAAATGGAGATTCTTCAAGCGGTGAAAACCACTAAAAACTTTTCCATTCAAATTCCCCAACCAGAAAGGGGACCCTTAAAAGTAGTGGATTTGAAAAGTGTAAGTAAATCTTTTGGGGAAAATATTGTTTATACGAATCTAAACCTTATAATAGAACGAGGGGAGAAAATTGGATTGGTGGGAGAAAATGGTGCAGGAAAATCCACCCTGTTAAAATTATTAGCTAAAGTTGAACTACCCAGCAGTGGAGAAATAATATTTGGCCCTGGAATAAAAGCCCATTATTTTGGTCAGCATCAGGTAGAAGCATTGGACTTGGAAGCCACCATTTATGACACCATTTTCTCCATATCTGGGGGTTGGACCGCAACACAAATTCGCTCGTATTTGGGATCATTTTTCTTTCAAGCGGATATGGTAAAGAATAAGGTGAAGGTATTATCCGGAGGTGAAAAATCACGCTTGGCATTGGCACGGTTATTGGTTGAACCTGCGAACTTGATTCTCTTAGATGAACCCACCAATCACCTGGATATTCACTCCAGAGATATTGTTGAAGCAGCCTTTAAAAAATATTCAGGGACCATAATCTGTATTTCTCATGACCGTCATTTCCTGAATGCCGTTACTAATACAATCATTGAGGTGGATAAAAATGGCATCAAATCATTTTCTGGTAACTATGACTATTATCTTTGGAAGCGAGGCGAAAATAATAAAAGTGGGGAGAAAGAAGAAGGTTCACAAAAAACGAAAAAAAATAAGAATTCGTATAAAGAATTAAAAAGCCTGAGAAATAAAAAGAGAAAAATTGAAAAAAGAATGACGGCAATTGATAATGAATTAGGGAGGATTACCGAAGAGCTGAAAAGTAATACAATTGGCTCAGACTTTGAAAAATTACAAGCCCTTCATGATTCTCAAAATAAGTTGGAAAGTGAATATTTAGTATTAATGGAGGAGTTGGAGGGGTTAGGGGATTAGTGTTGGTTCTTTAATCATAATAACAAGGTCCGGGATGTTCATGGTTATTATCCTCCGTTTGATCTCCCCAGCTAATGCATTTACTATAATTTCCACAAGAATTATAACCACTATTAATGTAAAGTAAAACCCAATACAGCAGGAGGCTAGATATAATTGTTATGCTAATTTTTTTAACCATAGTCTATAAATAAAATTATAAAGTAAAAGTTCCACAATCCTGTAAATTTCACCATCGCATTTATGGCGGTTTTTCGTTCATTCATATTTAAAACAATTTGGAGAGTATAAATTATGTATAAAACTGTTGATGCATTTATGGAAACTGTTATCAATAAAAACCCCGGGCAAGACGAATTTCACCAAGCTGTCCGTGAAGTAGTAGAGTCCATTTGGGATCATCTACAGGATAATCCACACTATCTTCACACCAAAATTTTAGACCGATTAATTGAGCCTGAACGGGTAATTATGTTTCGTGTACCCTGGCGGGATGACCAGGGGATGGTGCAGGTAAATCGTGGTTACAGGGTGGAGTTTAATTCTGCAATTGGACCTTATAAAGGTGGACTGCGGTTTCACCCTTCAGTTAGTTTAAGCATTCTTAAATTTTTAGGTTTTGAACAGATTTTTAAAAACAGTCTTACTACTTTGCCAATGGGAGGTGGAAAAGGAGGTGCTGATTTTGATCCCAAAGGGAAATCAGAAAATGAGGTCATGAGTTTTTGCCAGTCTTTTATGACGGAACTTAACCGGCATATTGGTCCCGTAACGGATGTACCTGCTGGAGACATTGGCGTTGGAGGCCGTGAGATTGGGTACCTTTTCGGGCAATATAAACGAATCAGAAATGAATTCACAGGTGTGCTTACGGGTAAAGGACTAAACTGGGGTGGCAGCCTGATACGACCGGAAGCTACTGGATATGGCTGTGTATATTTTGCAGAAAAAATGTTGAATACCAGGGGTGATTCTTTCAAGGGGAAAACCGTGGCTGTATCCGGTTCTGGGAATGTGGCACAGTATGCCTCTGAAAAAGTCATTGAATTAGGTGGAAAGGTGGTAACTCTCAGTGATTCCTCTGGCAGTATTTATGACTCTGAAGGAATAGATTCAGAAAAATTACAATGGGTGATGGATCTAAAGAATGTTCGCCGCGGGAGAATAAATGAATATACAGAAAAGTTCGGTGGTGAATATTGGGATGGTAAGCGACCGTGGAGCGCTAAATGTGATGTTGCCCTGCCCAGCGCTACCCAAAATGAAATCAATAAAGAAGATGCTGAAACTTTGGTGAAAAATGGCTGTAATTGTGTTGCTGAAGGTGCCAATATGCCGTCCGATCCAGAGGCTATTGAAATTTATTTAGAAAATAAAATATTATTTGGTCCAGGAAAGGCAGCCAATGCCGGAGGAGTTGCGGTATCAGGGTTAGAAATGAGTCAAAATAGCGCGCTAATGTCTTGGAGCCGTGAAGAGGTAGATGAAAAACTAAAAACCATTATGAGTAGCATTCATGATGCCTGTGAAAAACATGGGAAGGATGGTGATTTCATCAATTACGTCAAAGGTGCCAATATTGCCGGATTTATTAAAATTGCCGATGCCATGATGGATCAGGGGGTCGTTTGATAATTGTAAATTGTAAGCGGAGTTTAATTTATCATTAACCATTAATAATTAATCATTCCGTTCTTCTCCTTTTTATTTTCCTGCAAATCAAATCGGCTGTAATATTGGGGGATGTCTTCCACCTCTCTCTTAACTAAAAACTTACCACCGCTGGCAGAAAGAATTCGCCCCCAGGTACTTTCTGAATTTATTGGGCAGACAAAATTAGTTCATGAAACCAGTCTGCTATCCAAAGCGGTTTCATCTAACCAACCATTTTCGCTAATATTCTGGGGTCCGCCCGGTACCGGAAAAACCACATTAGCCCGTATTCTATCCCGTGAATTTGGAGTAGAATATTTTGAACTCTCTGCCATATCAAGTGGAGTAAAACAGGTGCGGGAGATATTAGGAAAAGGTAAAGCATCCTTTGAATCTGGTAAGCGTTCTATTCTATTTATTGACGAAATTCACCGTTTTACGAAATCTCAACAGGATGCCCTCCTCCATGCTGTGGAAGATGGTAGCATAACCCTTATGGGGGCAACTACTGAAAATCCTTCCTTTGAAGTTATTTCGCCCCTGCTTTCTAGATGCCGTGTGCTGCGCCTTTACCCATTAAACAATTTAGATTTAGAATGTGTAATTAAACGAGCATTAGAAAATGACATTCTCTTATCTCAAAAGAATCTCCAAATTGATGATGAAACTAAAACTTTTCTCATTGAATCCTGTGGTGGTGATGCCCGGAAAATGTTGAACACTTTGGAATTAGCCATTTCTCTTCATTCTGAGGAAAAT
>DTTG01000133.1 GCA_012964845.1 Fidelibacterota bacterium | reverse complement strand
GCTTGTCTTCACTGGCATAAAAAGTAAAGGTCTGCATCACATCCGATCCTGCCCGAAGGAATTCCCGGTGTAATTGTCTTACCGCTTCCGGATGTTCAACGGTGGCTTCCGGCGTCCATGGTCCCGCTTTCACATAGCCCCGTTTTTCCAGGGAAAAAACAAATCCGCCATCACCGATGACCGGCCCTTTTTCTAATCGTTCTAAAATGTTCATTATGATTCCTTAATGTTGGTTATTGGTAGGCCGGAATTAATCTATAATTCCAGACATGATATAATTCCACCTGAATATATTATACAAAAAGCAGATTACAATGGAATAGATATTTAGAGATGTTTGGAAAAAATATCACGCCCTGGGATTTCCGTAAAAAATATAGTTTACCCATGCCTGGTATAAGCGGAGTATTGGATTCCTAGTGCGGGTAGGGTTTGTTGAAAATAGTAAACTCACTACAATCCGCTGCTCATCCATAAGCATAGGACGAGCTCGATGCTGCACCTGATCACCCTGAAACAGAACCAGGGAATTTTCCATTTTATCAACTGGAAAAGTTGTAGGCTTGCCATTTGGTTTCAATTCAAGCTTGGCTTCCGATTCCTTGATATCCTCTACAATAGTCAATATACCAGCCCAGCGGTCTCCCAGATAAATAGTACCATCCACATGCCAATCAATACCATCCCCTTCATCTTTGTAATACAATAAACTGAGACGATTGGTGTCCACTTCAGGAACAAATTGAAGATTGGCAATTCCCGTTTTCGATTGCACTTTTTGCAGGAATTTTGGGTTGTCAATTATATCTGCAATTTTTGAAAGGGGAGATTTTCGCAGTTCATGTCCGCCCATGGAGCTGCCCTGTCTTACGGATGAATCATTTCTGAGAAATAGCGTTTTGTTCTTGAGTAACAATTCACGAATATGCTGAAAATCTTTTTCAGGCAGGATGTCATGCAGTACAAAATAATGCTGTTTATCAGCCCGGAAATGACCTCTGCGGGACTGAATGTTGCGGAGAATCAGTGCATATTCTTTTGAAATATTTGAAAAAATCAAAGTCTCTCGGCAATTATTTCAGCAATATCCTGGACAGCCATATCATCAGCTTTGCCCATTCCCTTGGCGGCATCATCCAGCATAATCATACAAAATGAGCAGGCCGTAACCACTTGTTCGGCGCCGGAATCAATGATCTGCTGCATGCGGACATTGTTTACCATTTCACCCCTGTTATCCTCATGCCACATATTACCACCGCCAGCACCGCAGCAGAAACTGGATGATTTACTCTGTTCCAACTCGATATAATCAGATTCATCTGATAATACAGCACCCAGCACATTTCGCGGGGCGTCGTAAATATCATTATGCCGACCCAGGTAACAGGCATCGTGGTAGGTCACTTTTTTAGCCAATGTTTTCTCTGGATTCAGCCGTCCCTCATCCAGTAATTGCTGAATGAATTCGGAGTGGTGAACCACATTATAATTTCCACCAAAGTCTGGATATTCATTAGACAAAGTATGGAAGCAATGGGGACAGGCCGTGATGACCGTATTGAATTTGTATTTACTCAGCGTGGAAATATTCTCATGAACCAGGGTTTCAAACAGATATTCCTCTCCCAGGCGCCGGGCAGAATCGCCAGAGCAGGACTCTTCTTTCCCCAGTACTGCAAAATCCACTTTGGCAGCTTTCAGGATTTTCACCACCGATTGAGCAATACCCTGATTGCGGGGGTCGTAAGCACCGGCACAGCCCACCCAGTAGAGTACATCCACTGTTTTTTTCTCAGCCAAGGTGGGTAATTCTAATCCTGCATCCGTGGCCCATTTTAAGCGCTCAGCTTTGGGATATCCCCAGGGGTTGCCATCTTTCAGGGTGGCTTCCAGGCTTTCGTTGGCCTGATCCGGAGGTTTGCCCTCAGATAAAACCAGGTGCCGGCGCATATCGGTAATTGCCGGGATATGATCTATTAGTACCGGGCATTCTTCCATGCAGGCGCCGCAGGTGGTGCAGGCCCATAATTC
>DTTG01000132.1:6085-8205 GCA_012964845.1 Fidelibacterota bacterium | reverse complement strand
GCGTGTGTCATCTTGTTCAGTTCTGTCTTTTTCACCCAATAAATTCCAGGTTTGCATATTCATTTCAATACCCATATAATGGTGCAATTTCTCTTCATTAGAAAATTCAGTCATTTTATTTATTCACAAAGACAATATGAGATTCTAATAGTCCCCAATCGGTGTAGGTCTTTACAATCATTCGGCCATCTTTAGACCAATAAAACAAATCCTTTTCTCCTTTTCGCCCAGACGCAAAGGAAATAGGCCGGTCAAAATCATCCGGGAGTTCTAATTGTAATGCAGCGCCAGTCCATCTGGATATTGCCCGTGATTGACAGGCTGAAAATATCACTACACAAAGCAGTATTGTTAATGAAAATATTAATTTTCTCATAATGTTATATCCTTTCTTTTAAGGGGGTTTTTAAATTGGGAAAAATTAGTTGCCGGTTGAATCGGCAGGTGCTTCTTCATCTTCATTATTACAATGCACACAGGGATTATCAAACACTGAAAGATTATGAGTATGGTATTTGGTAAACCCAAATTCATCCGTGAGTTTAATAATTAATTCATGATTACCTTTATCTACATCTCTGGGCGTCCATTTAAATAGATGTGCATATTCCGAAAGGTTGTAATACTTAAAGGATGCAGTATCAATTTTAATGGATTCAGGACTGCTGAGTTTTTTTCCATATAAATCTTCAGCTGTGAGAAATGCCGTATATTCCAATCCGGTAAAGGCTTCTGTGGATAGTTCAGATGTTAGCATGGGTGGTTTGTAAACAAAAATTTGAAATGGTATTGCCGTTCCCGTATTATCATGTCCATCCCTCACCTGCAAAATAAATTTGTGAAGACCAATATCTGATTTCACGGGTGCCCATGTAAGCATTCCGCTGTGGAGTTCTAAAGCCAACCCTTGCCGTAATGAATCTAAATGAAAAGTGAGGGTATCCTCGGGGTTGGGATCATGGGCTTCAATTTGCATACGAAGGGTATCTCCCGTATTAACGGTAACACTATCCAAAGAAGTTATAACTGGAAATGAATTTATAAAAACCGGAAACACCTGAATGGCATCCTGGACACCATCACTTGCCGAGATAGCGACCATATACTCTCCGGGATGATTGTCATCGGTTTCCCAAACTAAAATATTATTTTCAATTTTCATTCCATCCGGTCCTTGTGCCAGAGAAAAAATAATTGTATTCTCAGCCAATGAATCGTTGGGACTAATTGTGTTTTCATCCATAGCAAATAATGGATATTCATACCGTTCCCCTTCAGGTACAGACACAACTGGCTCGCTGGTAATAACAGGTGGTGTATTTACATAAATTGAGGCTGCCCACTGAACAGAATCTATTCCATCCGTCAGCTGAATTTCGTATGGGTGATGCCCCAAATTATGACTTTCCCAGCTCAAAACACCCTGAGGACTCAACATCATTTTTGTAGGACCTTTTAACAATTTCCACTCTAATTCTGTATTGCTGTTCAAATCAAAACTTTCCAAAGGAAAATTTAATTGTCCTCCTTTGGGTAAAATGAATATTTTCTGTGGTCTTGAAGATATAACTGGTGGTGCATTTACATAAATTTTATATTGAAGTGTAGAGGTTGCAATACCATCTGTCACTTCTATTGCAAAATTATAATAGTCCACTTGTGTGGGTAATGGCACCCAGTTTATTGTACCTTCGGCATCTATCCGCATATTTTCAGGAGCATTTATAAGATGATATTCAAATTTTTCAGATCGAGGTGATTGATTCAGAGTAAGGATTGTATGGAACATCTGATCTACTGTGGCTGTAAAATGTGTTTTATTTTCATTCAAGTTAATCTCGGGATGGACAGAAATAACAAATGAGGATGTATCTGAAGTAAACCCATCTGTGCTTGTAATTATAAAACTATAATCCCCTGCTTTTACATGAGGTTCCCATGAAAATTGAGCTTGATGATTTATTAATTCAGCATAAGAAATTTCCAAATAATCTGTTTCTACCATAGTTGGCTCTTCTATTTTTATGGGAATAAAAGTTGTGTCTTCAATTGTTTCGGAAATAACCAAAGAATCAATACTTGGGGTGGGAACAATAAAATCGTCTTCTAATTTAATTTCA
>DTTG01000132.1:1793-5985 GCA_012964845.1 Fidelibacterota bacterium | reverse complement strand
TAATTTCAGGTATTTCTATGAGCAAGCTATCCCCATAAAATGATAATGAATCTTTTAGTACCCATATATTTTTCCCATCCTTTAATATTTTTGTATGGGTTTTGAGTTTTTCTCTATATTCTTCCTCTTTTGTTTTAAATTCTTCAACCGAAGATGCCTGTTTTTTCTTTTTAAAGGGGTCAGTCTCAGCTGTTAATTTTCCTTCAGCAAATTCTTCAAATTCAGTCTGAACTGTATCAACATAAACTTGTTTTTCAGGTTCAACTTCTATTTTGTCAATTTTAGTTTCCACATCAAGTATAGGAGGGTCAACAATATTTGGTTCAATATCAATAATTTCCTCTGCAACAATTTCAACTATATTTTCTTCTTCAATTTTATTATCAATAGGAACCAGGATGACCTCAGGTTGAAGTAAATTAATTGTCGCTTTTTTTGAACCACTAATTATTTCAACAGTTAATTGTGCATCTCCATTTTTATCATTAATGGGTATAATCCATTCAAACAATTCACCATTTACAATAGTAACACTATTTTTTTCCAACCCCAGAGATACCGGGTCATTCACATACATTAGATAGGAAACTGGTTTTTCACTGAGGGCTTCTATTTGGCTCACAAATATTTTTCCATTATCTGTGTCTAATTCACGACTGCCTTTTTCCCGCAATTCTAATTTATAAGAAAGTTCATGATATCCCAATTGTTCTGGTTTGGGGATCCAATTCAACATTAATTCATCTAAATCGAACTCCATTCCGCTTGGCATATATTGTTCAGTAAAATTGCGAAAGGTTGTAGAAGATTCCCACTGGATTGAATGAGAAAAATCATCACCCAAATTAATCACATAATCTGGTTTTCGATAATAAATCCGCTGAATTGGGATGGGAGGCGGGGTATCCGTAATTAATTCCATAGCCAAGGGCGTGGTCCAAATTTCAGGATGTTTACCATCATGAACTAGTACAATTTGTTGGGTTGTAATAAGTGACGTCACCGTTTTGTAATCCGTTTCTGCAAATTCAGGGGATATAAAATCCGATGATAAAATTCCCCGGGTAAGAGGGTCAATGCTATAATTCCCTATTTTGCCAGTGAAACTGATACTGGTGAGATACACAAAGCCATTATCAGGATTAATAATAATATTTTGGATTTTCTCATTTGAAATTGGAATGGACTCTTTACCCCAAATATCGCTCATGAGTTCGCCGTTCCTGTTCACCATTACTAAATCATCACTACCATCAAAATTTAAATCTACCCCTTTTTCATGGAGAAAGCGTAGGCGAGGGTATTTTGATAAATTCTCCTCTTTTTCGTTTCCATTGGAATAAATAAAATAACCGCTTGGTGTAGATCCATTATCCAAAATGAAAATATCTTCGCCACCATCTCCATCAAAATCACCCAGAGCAACATCAATTGGTGCCATAGTATTATTTAGAAATTCTTTTCCAATGGATCCCACTTCCATAATCTCCCCTTCCAAAAAGGCACACATTATTACCTTTCGATTTGGGCTTCCCTGAGAAAGTAAAAATAATGATTGTCCGCTCGCATCAGGCTGCATTTTGTATAATTTTCTGGGGTTATTAATTCCAGAATTGTTTTTCAATCCGGTTATTATGGGGGAGTCGCCATAAAATCCAATGGCATCAGTAGAAAATACATAAAAAATATCACTACCGCCATCCTGATATGCGGTGGCGATTAATTCAACAACACCATTATTGTCAAAATCTTCTAAAATAAAATCCACGAAATACCCCTTTTTACTTTCAGGAATGGTATATTCCCACAGAATTTCAGTTTTAGAGGATGATAGATCTATATGATAGAGAGTGCGAGGGGAAGGCGAATTGTTAACTGCAATAAAATCTGGATTTCCATTCCCATTTAGGTCATAACAATTTATTTTGGGGACTAAAGAAAATTCCAGGGGAACAGCAGTCGCAACCAGGAAATTAAAACCAAGGATGACGAAAAATATTTTTTCTCCGATTGTCATTCTGTTTTCATTGATGGAATATTATCAATAAATTTAGCAGGATTAATTGCTTTATACAAGCCTAACAACAACCCAATTTTAAAAAGTGGAATAATATATCTATGATTAAATTTTTAATACTAAATGTAATGTTGTGCAGTATAATGACCGCTCAAACAACCATTAAAATTTACAACCAGGGGCGTGCATTGGTTCAAGAAGAACGACAAAAGAAGTTTTCTCAGGAAGGAAAACAAAAATTAATAATTTCAACTATTCCCCGTGCTGCCGAATCCTCGTCAATAAATATATTTTCTGACCATTTTGAAGTTATATCAAAAGAATACCTCCACCATCCCATTTCGATAGCATCATTGTTAAATGCCAACACTGGGAAAGAAATTGAACTGGTGAAATATGGTGAAGATGGAAGTATCAGCTTTTCAACAAAAGGGGAACTCATTTCTAATGTTGGTGCCCCTGTATTTGAAATTGATGGAAAAATTGTAGTGAATCCACCATATAGTTATCGATTTCCTGACATTCCTGATGGTATTACAGATTATCCCTATCTGAGTTGTGTCATTGATAATTCAAAAAAACAGACAAATTATAATTTAGTTTATATAACAAAGGGTATCGATTGGCATGCTGAATACAATCTGTATTTGACTTCAGATAATAGCAGTGAAATTGAGGGGTGGTATTCCATCCGCAATGATAATGAAATAACGTATGAAGATGCAGAAATATCATTGGTATCCGGCTCGGTTAATTTTGAATCTTCAGTAAGCAGTCCTAATTTTACAAAACGAAGGGCAGCTTCCATGGCAAGCAGTGCTGATTCTCATTTCATCCAACCAGAAACCAGCGAGTCAGAAGAATATGTTCTTTTTAATATTCCCGGAAAAATCGATTTAACTGCAAAGTCTCAAATACGGCATAAATTTGTAACAAAAAATAAACTTCCATATAATACCGTCTATCATATTTCCCATTCTCTTAGTAGATATCGCCGAAATACACCCGCTCAAACAACGGATATCCCCGTATTTGTACGATATGAACTTATGGCAAAGAATATTGGCAACTTTCAAGTTCCTGGCGGCACCTTTAATGTATATGAAAAAGAAAATGGCAACCTGACCTATATTGGTGTAGGAACATCAGGCATTGTGCAGGGAGATGATAAAATCAAACTTGAAACTGGAAAAACGCATGATATTCTATGTACTTTTACAATTCAGGGATATAAAGTCAGCAAGGATAGCGGCAAGGCAGACTTGGAAGCTGTATTTGAAAATCGAAAAGATGAAATTGTTACGATCGAATGGATTGAACAATTTTCTGATGGGAGATGGGATATTAAAAACTCCAATTTAAAATTTGAACAGCTGGATGCATACAGAGCACGGTTTAAGGTTGAAGTCCCTGCCAATTCAAAAAAAGAAATCCATTTTACCGCGCAAATAGATAAAGAATAAAAGTATTTCTATAACCACTAATTTTTTTCTATCTTGAACAGCCCCTCTCAATATAAACATATAATTTGGGATTGGAATGGAACCCTGCTGAACGACGGTTGGTTATTTGTTGATGTAATGAACACTGTTCTAAAACGCCACGAATTAGAATCCATCACCCTTGAAAAGTATCGTGAAATATTTGGATTCCCTGTAAAGGACTATTATAAAAAATTGGGGTTCGATTTTGAAAAGGAACCATTTGAAGAATCTGGCTTGGAATTTATTAGAGGATATGAAAATCGGCGCTATGATGCTAAGCTTTATCCTCAGGTAATTTCACTATTAACTGAATTACGGGAAATGGGGATTAGCCATTCTATTCTCTCAGCCCAACACCAATCCTTATTAAACGACCTAACTGATTATTATAAAATTCGGGATCAATTCATAGGAATTATTGGGCTTGATAATCATTATGCACATAGTAAAGTTGAAAATGGAATTAAATGGGTTAAACAGCTGGATATGAATCCCCAGGAAATCTTAATGATTGGAGATACTGACCATGATTTTGAGGTCGCAACAGCCATGGGAGTTGACT
Source organism: Fidelibacterota bacterium (assembly GCA_012964845.1). Taxonomy (GTDB): domain Bacteria; phylum Fidelibacterota; class Marinisomatia; order SCGC-AAA003-L08; family D37C17; genus D37C17. The sequence continues at coordinate 1,922 of DTTG01000132.1, read as the reverse complement.
GCATTCTTTTAAGTCATGGTCACCATTGTAAATCGAGGTTGCAAAACACTGGTGCAAAAGTTCTTTATAATTTATCAGATATATCTAAATTGTTTAATATTGAACTGAACAAAATTAATGAAAAACGTG
>DTTG01000132.1:0-1693 GCA_012964845.1 Fidelibacterota bacterium | reverse complement strand
ATTAATGAAAAACGTGTTTTTATTGGTATCCCCATTGGCGCTAACATCAAGCCCGTCCTGTCTGTTTTAAAATCAAAATTTACCCAATATTCTGAAAATATAAAATGGATTCCCTCAGAAAATATTCATTTAACCCTGAAGTTTTTGGGGAATATTTCAGTTAATGATTTACCAATTCTTATTCAATCATTAAAAAAGGAACTCACTCAAAATTCGTTTGCAATGGTCATTGAATCCACTGGAGTTTTCCCTTCTTCCCATTCTCCAAGAGCGCTATGGTTGGGAATTAAAAGGGGGGCTGAAGAATTAATATCATTGCACACACAAATTGAAAAATCTCTCGGAAAAATAACAGCTAAAAACCCTGAATTGACATTCACCCCTCATATTACAATTGCAAAAATTCCACAGAAATTTGTTAATATTGATGTTTTACCATTTTTGAACAGCGTATATTCCCCGATAGAATTAGATGTTAATTCTATTTGTTTGTTTGAAAGTCAATTGTTCCAAGAGGGGGCAAAATATAGAATACTAAACGAGTTCCCGTTAAACCGATAAAGAAAGGAAAATTCCAATGGAAGTTCAACAGAAAGAAAAAACATTAGACTTAGCAATCTCGCAGATTGAAAAGCAATTTGGTCAGGGATCAATAATGCGAATGGGTGAAGATTCTATTGTGAAAATTGAAAGTATTTCCACCGGCTCTATTTCACTAGACGCAGCATTAGGGATAGGAGGCATCCCCAGGGGAAGAATTACCGAGATATATGGTCCAGAATCTTCGGGAAAAACAACTCTCACCTTACACATAATAGCCGAAGCTCAAAAAACGGGTGGTTATGCTGCATTCATTGATGCTGAACATGCAATGGATCCTGAATATGCTAAGAAATTGGGAGTTGATACCGATAATTTGTTGATTTCTCAGCCGGACACTGGCGAGCAAGCATTGGATATCACTGAAACTCTCGTTAGGAGTGGAGCCCTAGATATAATTGTAATTGATTCAGTTGCAGCATTGGTTCCCAAGGCAGAATTAGATGGTGATATGGGTGATTCACATATGGGTCTGCAGGCTAGGCTCATGTCTCAAGCCCTACGAAAACTAACTGGGAGCGTTTCAAAATCCAGAACATCGGTCATTTTTATTAATCAAATCCGCCATAAAATTGGGGTGATGTTTGGCAGTCCTGAAACCACAACGGGTGGTAATGCACTGAAATTTTATGCCTCCATTCGATTAGATATCCGCCGGATTGGGCAGATAAAAGAAGGCGATCAAGTGGTTGGAAACCGTACTCGGGTGAAAGTGGTAAAAAATAAAGTTGCTCCTCCATTTAAAAATACTGAATTCGATATAATGTATGGAGAGGGAATTTCTTATGAAGGAGATTTACTCGATCTTGCCGTTCAAGCTGATATTGTGAATAAAATGGGTGCCTGGTATTCATACAATAAAGAAAAAATTGGGCAGGGAAGAGAAAATGCAAAACGGTATTTGCAGGATAATGAGAATGTTCGTAATGAAATTGAAACAGGTGTAAAGGCATTCTTGGGTATGAGCGTGGAAGAATAATTGGAATTGCTAATTAATTCACCTTTAACCCAAAAAAAATAACACTTATTAAAATCTAACTTTCATCGAAGAGCTGTCCTGTTGTAAATTACACCCTATCCTTTGGCGGAGGAA
>DTTG01000131.1 GCA_012964845.1 Fidelibacterota bacterium | reverse complement strand
ATATTATTCCAGAAATCAATATCATTTTTTTTCCACCAGTGGATATCATCATAACGAGAGGCGTCGTTATAAATGGTGTTAATAGAATTGAGATTTTTTTTCAGGGAAGGAAGACAGAAGTGAAAATTATTTTATAGAATTTTTCAGGAGTTGCTGAATATCGTTTTTTTCCTTTGCGATTTGATCACTATCCCGCCCATTTGATTTTAACACATCTAAAACAGAAAGTGCCTGATGATAATGTTTTTGCGATTTGAGTACCTGCACCATTGTAAAGGTTGCCATGGATTCAACAATTTCATACTGCTCTTTTATCACCGGGTTGGGAGATTTTATAGGCGCAGAGTTGGATAAATTGTTATCAGGTGGACTTTCTGAAACAATGGCTGTATTTGTGGGTGATTCCGCAGATTCTAAAGTGTTAATTTCATTTAGCCACTTAATACATTCGTTATCATATGGCAGAAACTGTAATAGACTGCTGATATAGGTCTGTATTGTTTTGGGACTTCGACCAAGTTGAATTTCAAGACTAATCAATAAACGAAGGGCATTAAAATTGGCCGTGTTTTCATCCACAACCTGCTTCAGCCATTTTTCAGCAACAGTCAATTTGTTTTCAGCCATAGCAACTTTGGCAAGGATAAATTTGCCATCAACATTTGAGGAGTCATGTTTCAACCCCACTTCACAGACTTTTTTAGCACGACGTAAATCACCCTCCTGCAAATATAGATTAGCTAAAATAGGGTAATAGGGAGAACCAAAATCCTCAGCAAAAACTCCTTCCAGCGCTGTTTTGTCATTTATATTTATCATAGGGAAAAATCAGAGGGGAATATTACCATGTTTCTTTTTTGGATTACTATCAACTTTTGTTTTTAGCAATTTTAAACCAGTTATCAATTTTGAACGAGTTTCGTGCGGTTTAATTACATCATCAATATATCCTCGTTCAGCAGCCACATATGGGTTGGCAAATTTTTCCCGATATTCGTTAATAAGCCGCTCGGTTTCTTTCTGGGGATCTTTTGCCTTTGCAATTTGATTCTTAAATATAATTTCTACAGCACCTTTTGGTCCCATAACAGCGATCTCTGCACTTGGCCAGGCAAAATTTAAATCACCCCGAATATGTTTGGATGACATGACGTCATAGGCACCGCCGTATGCCTTGCGGGTGATTACAGTGAGCTTTGGCACAGTGGCTTCAGCAAAGGCATAGAGGAGTTTTGCTCCATTTTTGATGATGCCGCGCCATTCCTGTTCGGTCCCTGGCAAAAAACCCGGCACATCTTCAAAGGTGATGAGCGGTATATTGAAGGCATCACAAAAACGCACAAAACGAGCACCTTTCACTGAAGAATCAATATCCAGTACGCCTGCTAAATGCGCCGGTTGATTGGCTACAATTCCAACAGATTTTCCACCCATACGTGCAAAACCCACAATAATGTTCTCAGCAAAATCTGCATGGACTTCAAAAAAGGTGTCTTTATCGGAAATTATGTTGATAACCCTGTGCATATCGTAGGGTTTATTGGGATTTTCCGGCACCAATGCATCTAACTCTTCTTGTGCTATATTGGATGAGCTGGATTGTTCGCATACAGGAGGATCATCTAAATTATTGAGTGGAAGATAGGATATAAGTTTGCGAATATTTTGCAGAACTTCAACTTCATTTGCACATGCAAAATGTGCCACCCCCGATTTTGATGCATGGGTGTCCGCTCCTCCTAATTCCTCCATGCTCACTTCTTCATGGGTAACAGTTTTTACTACATTGGGACCAGTAACAAACATATGACTGGTATTTTTTGCCATGAACACAAAATCGGTAATTGCCGGAGAATATACAGCGCCGCCAGCACAGGGACCGAGAATAGCAGATATCTGAGGGATAACTCCAGACGCCAGGGTATTTTTAAGAAAAATATCAGCATATCCACCCAAACTGACAACGCCTTCCTGGATTCGCGCTCCCCCGGAATCATTCAAGCCGATAATAGGAATACCTATTTTCAGGGCCATATCCATTACCTTGCAAATTTTCTCTGCAAATGCTTCAGAAAGGGATCCTCCAAACACCGTAAAGTCTTGGGAAAATACCATCACCTGTCTACCATCTATAGTACCGTATCCGGTTACAACCCCATCGGTGAGAATACGATTTTTTTCCAGGCCAAAGTCATTTGATCTGTGTTGCACAAACATATCCAACTCAGTAAAACTACACTTGTCTAATAAAATATCCAGCCGTTCACGGGCAGTTAGCTTGCCCTTATCGTGCTGTTTTTGAATGCGCTCAGCACCGCCGCCCATTTGGGCTTTAGCACGCATATCCTCTAAATGCTTAATTGCGGTTGTCATTTACCCAATTTTCAATATATTCAATGGTAGAATCAACAGTTGTGCCGGGACCAAACATTTTTCCAACCCCCAATTCGGAAAGTGTCTGCATGTCTTCTTTGGGGATAATACCACCACCGGTGAGGAGTACATTAACAAGTCCTTCGTCATCCATTAGTTTTTTAACTTTGGTAAAAATAGTCATGTGGGCGCCGCTTAAAACAGAAAGTGCGACAACATCTGCATCTTCTTGAACGGCTGCACTCACAATCATTTCAGGAGTCTGCCGTAATCCTAAATAAATTACTTCCATTCCGGCATCTCTATAGGCACGAGCCAATATTTTAATTCCTCGGTCATGCCCATCAAGACCGGGCTTAGCCATAATAATTCGTATTTTCTTATTCATAATTCTCCTGTTTGAAATCTGGGAAATTTACAATATAAACGGCATTTACCAATATGATGGATTTTAGTGTGTATTTCCACTTTCTAAAATAATTGTAACTGGACCGTCATTCACCAGGGAGACATCCATCATGGCGCCAAACTTACCAGTCTGAACCGGAACCCCATTTGATTTTAATTGTTCACAATATTGTTGATACATATGGCCAGCCTCTTCTGGAGATGCTGCATAAATAAAACTGGGGCGCCTGCCCCTGCTGGTATCAGCGCAAAGTGTAAATTGACTCACAACCAGGGCTTCGCCGCCTACATCCTGAATGGATAGGTTCATATTATCACCATCATCTTTAAAAATTCGCAACCCCACAGTTTTCTTCACCAGATAATTAAGGTCCTCTTCTCCATCACCCCTTTCAACACCCAAGAGAATAAGAATACCAGCAGCAATTTTACTGATTGTTTCACCATCTACTGCAACAGAAGCAGAAGTTACTCGTTGAATTACTGCCTTCAAGTAATATCTAAGGGGCTAAAGCCCGTTTTGGTTGGGCAAAATATAACCCCTGCCCTAAAGGACAGGGCAAGTGAATTACAATGATTTGCTAATTTCATATTGAAAAATAAATTTTCTTTTCGCTATTCTACCGCCTTTTATAAAGCTTAGTATAAATCTTCGGAAAGATTGCTTTCTATCTCCTGCCACCTGATTCCTTACCCTAAGCATTGTTGAAGGGCTTACTCCTAATCTGTCCCCTTATAAAAAATCAACTAATCCACACATGTTTCTGACCAAATAATTCACGGAGGTTATGAATAAAATCTTTGGAGGCATTTACACCCGTTTTGGATGCACGTATTCGTTGAATGGCATTATTCTCAGACCTCAGGTGAATAATGAGTCCACAGCGCCCTTTATTTTTATTAGAAAAATCTTTTAACTGACTCAATAGAATTTCATCATTTTGACCAGAATCTAACAGCACATTAATATTACGGCTGAGTTTTTCCCTGATCTTTGCCAGAGCAAACACGTCGCTGGCAATCATTTTGAGGGTACCACTTTCATCATCCCTATTAGATGGCGATCCTTTTATAAAAATACAGGCATCATCAGTTAATAGCTCCTTGGTTTTTTCATACACATCGTTAAAAACGAAGATATCTGCTTTACCAGTGGAGCCATTCAGTTCTACAATTGCCCAAGGGCGGCTTTTCTTATCATAACGGATGTTAACATTACGTATAATACCGCCAATTCTGATATCATCCGGTTTCTTTTCGGGGATATCGCCCAGGTTGATAGTGGAAAATTCATTTATATCATCCAGATATTTTTCAAGGGGATCACCAGAAAGGTAGAACCCTATAATTTCTTTTTCCCGGCGGAGATATTCTTCGGTGGTCCACTCTTCTACATCTGGAAGAGCCGGTGCGGCAATGGCTGCAACAGCGGTATCTCCACCAAAGAGACTTTCTTGTGAAGAAGCCGCCTCTTCGGTCATTTTTTGACCCCAGCGCAGAGCGTCATCAATAATTTCAAATTGCTGGGCACGGTGGCCTTCTAAATTATCGCATGCTCCTGCCTGAACCAGGCTTTCAAGCGCTTTCCGATTGATGACATTAGCCTCAATTCTTGCCAAGTCAAAAATGGTTTTAAATTCGCCATTAGTAAGGCGGTATTCCGCTATAGCGGTTGATGCCTTGGTACCATGATTTTTTATTGCGGACAGACCATAGGCAATACAGGAATCATTGATTGCCCTAAAATCTTCAAATGAAGTATTCACATCAGGAGGTAGAATTTCAATCCCCATTTTTTTTGCAGAATCTAACAGTTTTACCACCTTATCCGTATCGCCCATTTCAGAAGACAAATTTGCAGCCATAAATTCAGCAGGATAATGGGTTTTGAGCCAGGCAGTTTGGTATGCCACCAGCGCATAAGCCGTGGAATGACTTTTATTAAATCCATATTGAGCAAATTTTTCCAGAAGATCAAAAATTTCAACCGCCAGTTTTTTATTAATGCTCTTTTTTACAGCGCCATCCACAAAGTCCACCTTAAAGGCAGCCATAATTTCAGCTTTTTTCTTGCCCATTGCCCTACGGAGCATATCACCCTGTGCCAGGGTAAAGCCGCCAATAATCTGGCTGATTTGCATTACCTGCTCTTGATACACAATAATACCGTAGGTTTCTTTTAAGACTGGCTCTAGAGTGGGGTGGATGCAATCAATTTTTGAGGAGCCATTTTTGCGGGCAATAAATTCGGGTATATTCGCCATGGGTCCCGGGCGATAGAGGGCATTCATAGCAATGAGGTCACCAATACAGGTAGGTTTCAACTGTTTGAGATATTCCCGCATCCCATCGGATTCAAACTGAAATATACCAGTTGTACGGGCTTTAGCGAATAAGGTAAACACCTTTTCATCTTCTAAATCAATTTTGGCAATATCTACTTTTTCACCATGATTTTTCTCAATCATGAGCACAGCTTTATTGATAACGGTGAGATTTCTCAATCCGAGGAAATCCATTTTCAACAGTCCCAAATCTTCCAAAGCAGTCATCTCTGTTTGAGTGGTTATATCCCCTGTGCTTGGACTTTTATATAGAGGGACATAATCGGTTAATGGCCCCGGTGCAATAACCACACCTGCTGCATGAGTGGAGGCATGGCGATGCATTCCTTCCAGCACTTTTGAAAAGTCCATAAGTTCTTTATGCGTTTCATCAATGGAGGGTATTTTCTTTAAATCGGGGTTCATTTTTTCGGCTCTTTCAAGAGTCATTTTCAATTCATTGGGAACCATCTTGGCAATCCGATCTACCTCGCTATAACTCAAACCTAAAACACGCCCAACATCCCTCAGAACGGACTTTGCTTTCATAGTGCCAAATGTAATAATCTGAGCCACCGAATCATGGCCATAGCGCTCTTTAATATAATTGATGACCTTCTCTCGGCCCTCAATACAGAAATCAATATCGATATCAGGCATACTAATCCGTTCAGGATTTAAAAATCGTTCAAACAGCAGGTTATATTTTATAGGATCCACATCGGTAATTCCAGTACAGTAGGCTACAATAGACCCCGCCGCACTACCCCTTCCGGGACCAACGGGAATGTGATTATCTCGGGCATACTTTACAAAATCCTGAGTGATGAGAAAATATCCTGCAAAGCCCATTTTTTTGATGACATTCAATTCAAAATCCAAACGCTGTTGTATTTCAGTAGAAATTGTTCCGTAACGTTCTTTCAGTCCTGCCTCACAGAGTGTACGAAGAAAAGCATCGCCATCCCCAGCTCCATTTTCTCCTGGAATGGGAAAGGTAGGCAGATGGTATTCACCCATGGGTATTTCCAGATCGCAACTCTCGGCTATCCTTATGGTATTTTCCAGCGCCTGAGGCATATCTTTAAAGAGTGCAAACATTTCATCGGTGGATTTTATATAAAATTGCTGAGGTTCATATCTCACTCGATTGGGGTCACTTCGATTTTTATCTGTGCCCAGGCAAAATAATACATCATGGGCTTCCCAATGCTCCTTCAGAGCGTAGTGGCAGTCATTGGTAGCCACCAGAGGAATATTCAAATCTTCCGATAAGCGTTGTAAAATAGAATGAGAAGCATATTCTTCAGCAATTTGGTGGTTTTGTATCTCTAAATAAAACCGGCCAGGGAAAATTTCAGCAAATTCAAGGGCAGCCTTTTTGGCATTTTCGTAATCATCCTGAGCAGCATATTGATTAATTTCACCTGCCAGACAGCCGGAAGTACAAATAAGTCCCTCATTATATTTTAGTAGAAGGTCTTTATCAACTCGCGGACGGTAATAAAATCCCTCTAAATATCCAATTGAAACCAGCTTCATGAGATTTTTGTACCCAATTTCATTCTGTACCAACAAAACCAAATGATTATAACCCCATTTTTTACCAGAAGAAGTGACAATTTGTTTTTTATAGGTGTGATTTCCAACAGACACATAAATTTCACAGCCCAATATTGGTTTGATGCCTTTTTTCCGGGCTGCTTTATAAAAGGGAATCATGGAAAATAAATTGCCGTGTTCAGTGAGGGCAATGCTGTCCATTCCCAGATCCCCCACCCGGTCGCAGAGCATCTGCACGGACTGAGCGCCGTCCTGTAAAGAAAAATCGGAATGGTTATGTAAATGTACGAAATCGGCCATATATAAATTGAATTATGATTGAATTTTACCCGCGAAAAGAGGGTTGAATTTAGTAATGATTAATTGTTAGTTGTTAGTTAAAGTAGTTCAGGGTTTTTGGAGAAAGTTAAACCCTCAAGGTTACATCAGTTTTACATGAAGCAACCCTGGTTGTTGGATATATTCATGATGAATGAATTGGTCTTATTCAACCCCGCCGGTAATTCTATAAGCTGCTTCATATCCCTTTTCCTCTCCACCAATTGGAAACCACTCCAGAGGTTTCTTTTCATACAAATGCCAGCGGATATAATCAGCAATACCCTCCGTAACCCAGCCAGGGTCAAACTCGGGGTATAGTTGAACCACATGAACGGCTTCATGCACAATCAAACCAATATCCCCAGGGTATTTTTCTATCCAGTGGGAAGATACGGTAATAGCATTACTGTCAGCATAGGCAATTCCCTCATCAGATTTTTGTAGGGTGAGATCAATATTGTGGGGGTATTCCTCAACATCTAATACCCGTGCAATGCGAGGGCACCAAATTGTAATTAAATTTTTAGCCTGAATACCCCAATTTTCAAGCTGGGGAACCTGGCTCACATTTAAATTTACAGACACCGATTCATAGGGTTTATGGCAGGAAATGATAAAAATGAGTATAAGGTATAAATATTTTTTCATTAGACGATTATTAGCTCCTTATTAGATAAAAATTGATTTTGTTTGTATGGAAATTTATAAATAATAGTAATTAGCTCCCCTGGTTAAATTTGGCTTTTGCTTTCGCCCAGTCCAATAATCTTTTTGCAGGAGGGAAGTAGTTGCTCAAAATAATGAGTCCGGGAATGCCGAACATCCAGCCCTGGAAGATTGGGATAAGTCCGCCGATGAGTCCGATGATGACCAGCAGGATGCCCAGTGATATTTTGAAGGTGTGTTTGATCAAGGGGTGTCAACAACCTTTTTCGGGGATGGGGGATCCGGGATAGAGGTAAGATTTAATTTAATTTTTATTTTAGAGATTTCACTTATTTGCTCCGGAGTTGACCCGCAGCAGGCACCCACAACAGATGCACCCAAATCAATTGCTTTTTCCATGAGGGCAGTGAATTTTTCCATGGACTCATACTTGGTAATTCTACCATTGGGAGAAGGCTCGCCAATTCCCAGATTGGGATAAATACCCCATTTACCAGTCCAATTTTTTGTAAGGAGAATCATTGCCTTTTCTGTTCGCTGCAAGGGATTGCAATT
>DTTG01000130.1 GCA_012964845.1 Fidelibacterota bacterium | reverse complement strand
GCGGAGGATGAGGGACTCGAACCCCCAAGGCCGCGAGGCCGCCGGTTTTCAAGACCGGTGTCTTACCAGTTAGAGCTAATCCTCCAAAATTTGTTAGAAAATGTCTTCAATAGATGCAAAAGACTATTAGCAAGGTGGGAAAATTATTATGGGATTATTTCACCTTACAAGAAATAGATTAAAAAAAAGGGGCAAATTATGCCCCTTTTTTTAGATTCAATTAAAGTGGGTTAAAATCCTTCTATTTTAGCAGCTTTCTTATAAAGCTGGAAAACAATATGCCACCCCAGAGCTACCATGATCATGAGAAACAACCAGTTAGTGGATTCAGTAATCCATAAATTGCCACCAGCAAAATGGGTGGTATGCTCATTGATCATTGTCCATATAAGCGGTACTGACATATAGGTATTATGCTTTGACCGTAAACCCGCCAGGGCTGCTAAATTTGCATCAGGAGCTTCACCATTTTTGATGGCAGTGATGATTTGTTGTTGGGCTGGCCAGATTCGGAACCAGACATTAAATGCCATCATTGTACCAAACATGGTACCCAAATGTATGTTAAAGGCACGGTAATCAAAGCCTGCACAGAATTTCATGCAATACACAACGACCCCTACCAGTACAAAACTGATAATGGTGACGACTCGTACATTCTTAGCTAACCCACTTTTATACAGATAGTCATATGCAAACACGGCAACAAACACAACCAATAACATGATATGTGCCCATTTAGTAACTTCAGTGCCTGCAGCAAACATCAAATTGCCACCTGATTCTCCCATGGATAAGCTACCGGCCCAATATATTACATAGAGTAGCACAACACCGGTTACCCATGTCCAGGCAGCACCCCAGCGAAACCAATATAAAGTACGAGGCATGAGTTCTGGTATAACCTTCTTTTTCGTATCTCCATCCATGGTTGCTGCCACATGCCCATTTATAAAGTTGAAAAAGTATAAGAGGCCAATCCAGGTAATCCCTGCGATGATATGCAGCCATTTAAAAATTGGATGAATTAATTCCATTATTTCTCCTTATTAAAGATTAGAGGCTTCTTCAGCCAGATATTTTCTCATTCCGTCATCAGAAGCTCCCATGGCTGTTTCACCTGTTTGCCAACCAGCAGGGCACACTTCACCATGTTCTGTATGGAAGGCAAGTGCATCTACCATCCTGAGCATTTCATCTATGTTTCGACCGAGAGGCAGGTCATTTAATACAGCATGACGGATAACACCTTCTTCATCAATAAGAAAGGAACCGCGAATAGCAATTTTCCCACCAACAGAAGTCTCAATTTCCTCATCATCCATTAAAACTGTAGCAGACTGAGAACCCAAAAGCACATCATAAGCTCTCGAAATTGATTTATCTAAATCAGCAATTAAGGGGTAATTTATATTTCCAATTCCACCTTGGTTAACTTCCATTTCTTTCCATCTGAGATGGCTGAATTGTGAATCAACTGAACAGCCCAGAACCTGGACATTTCGCTTTTCAAAATCGCCTAAACGATGATCAAAAGCAATAAGCTCAGTTGGTCAGACATAGGTGAAATCCAGAGGATAAAAGAATAAAACGACTTTCTTTCCTCTGTAATCCGAAAGTGTTATATCTTTAAAACTATTGTCCTGCATGACAGCCGTTGCTGTAAAATCAGGTGCTTGTTTGGTTACTAACATGTAGTTATCTCCTTAGTGTGTAATTGATTTGGATGCAAAATAATTTCCAGAAAATATTATGTAAATATTTTGGTTATCACTTTCTTAATAATAGTACATTAATTATCAATATTTGAAATTAAATAGAAATTAATCCTGCTTATTTTAAGAGGTTTATTTTAGGTAGAACAAGGATTAAAACTAGGAAGAAAAAAAGTGGTGTTTAATACAGGCTGATAATAAGATCTTTTATTGTTTGATAATTGCCAGTGCATTCACCGAGCGCTGCGGGGTCTGGATTAAAAGAGGTTAAATTAAGGCGTGTAATATAATTTCCTTCCCTATCTAGAAAGATGAGATCTCTTAATGAAATTTCCCA
>DTTG01000129.1 GCA_012964845.1 Fidelibacterota bacterium | reverse complement strand
GAAATGAAAACCAAACCCACCCAACATAGCGTTATGCGGTTACGGGAGATTGGGCTGGAACCAAATATTTTGGTTTGTCGAACAGAAGCAGACCACCACCTTACTCCAAAGCTTAAGAAAAAATTGGGATTATTTTGCAATGTTGAAACAGAGCATGTATTTGAATCTCCTGATGTTGAAACAATCTATGAAATTCCCCTGGTGTTGGATGAACAGAATTTTGATAGCGCTATTTTGAAAAGATTAGGACTGAATATTCCCAATCATCAGGAAAATCTTAATATGCTTGAAAGTTCTATAGGGCGGTTTAACAATCCGAAAAATAGTGTTACGATAGCATTGTGCGGCAAATACAATGGGCTTCATGATGCCTATAAAAGTATTATCGAGGCATTTATTCATTCCGGCATTGATAATGATACTGAAGTGAATGTGAAATGGGTGGATACCGAAAAACTGGAAGAGACTCAGGATGTGGAGGGAGCATTCAAAAATGTGGACGGGTTACTTATTCCCGGAGGATTTGGAGATAGAGGGATTGAAGGAAAAATAATGGTGTCAAAATATGCCCGGGAAAATGGAATTCCATTTTTTGGTATATGCTTAGGGCTTCAATGTGCGATTATTGATTTTGCCCGTCACGTATGTAGCTGGAAAAATGCAAACAGCACCGAATTTGTAAAGAAGTGTAAATCTCCGGTTATTGATTTAATGCAGGGGCAGCGGAATGTTAAAACTAAAGGGGCAACTATGCGTTTGGGATCTTACCCCTGCAGGGTAAAAGGCAAAACTCGGGCGTATAAAGCCTATGGAAAACGGAACATTCATGAACGTCACCGACATCGATTTGAGGTGAATAACAGATACCGTAAAAAAATGGAACAAATGGGTCTAATTGTAAGCGGCGAAAACCTCGACCTGAATTTAGTGGAAATGATTGAGCTGAAAAATCACCCCTGGTTTGTGGGGGTTCAATTCCACCCTGAATTAAAAAGCCGAATTGTAAATGTTCATCCTCTTTTCCGTGATTTTATCGCAGCTGCAATTGAAGAAAAGGAAAAAAAGAATTCAGTAATAATTTCCAATAAAGAGCAGGTTGCCTAATATTGAAAATTTTCAGCATAGTGATTTTAGTACCTTTGTTTATTGCCTGTTCCGGTAAAACCGAATTCGATGAGAGTGGGACCTCAGAAGAATTGATGGAAAATGAAATATGGAATCCAATTATCATTCTCAGTCGAGAAGAAAATAAAATCGTAACTGCAAAGTCAGATAAATTATATAAAAAATCCAATGAAATGGCATTGTTGGTTGGAAATGTTGAAGCTAATTTTTTTAATGAAGATGGAAATCATATGAGTATCCTGTATTCAGATTCAGCCCGGATAAACGAACAGAGTAATAATCTCTATGCCAATGGAAATGTATTTGTGGTCTCAGATAGTGGATATACCCTTACTACCAGTGAAATCCTCTGGGATAATCGCTATCGAATGATTATTGCGGAAGATTCAGTAATGTTTACCACAACTGAGGGGGATACACTCTATGGTGTTGGATTTGAATCTGATATGGACCTTGAGCGCTGGAAAATATCCAGACCATTTGGTATTGCACGGGACGGTATATAAAATGAATTTAACCAGCACAGAAATATTATCCGGAAATAACCTTCGTAAATCCTACGGAAATAAAGAAATTGTAAAAGGAATCTCCATAAACGTTAAAAGGGGTGAAGTTGTAGGACTACTGGGACCAAATGGAGCCGGTAAAACCACGACGTTTTATATGATAACCGGTATGATTCGCCCCAATAGTGGAGAAGTGAAATTAGATGAAACCAATATAACCAATCTTCCCATGTATCAACGAGCTAGGGAAGGAATTGGTTATTTAGCCCAGGAGCCTTCTGTATTTACTAAACTTTCTGTAGAGGATAATCTTAGATTGGTGCTGGAAATGACGACTCTCACCAAAGAGGAGCAATCTCAGCGTTTGGAGAAACTATTGGATGATTTTTCCATTAGTCATATCCGGAAAAGTAAAGCCTACACTT
>DTTG01000128.1 GCA_012964845.1 Fidelibacterota bacterium | reverse complement strand
TGTACAGGCTGTCAGGCTTGTGTTCCTTTCTGCCCTGTGGATTGTATTGAACCAGTGCCCAAAGAAAAATATGGATTTCCCATTCCACCTGTACAGGTGCGGTTCAACGAATGTACTGGCTGTATGGTCTGTGCCCGGGTCTGCACCAAACTCACCTGGGATGCCATCCGGCTTATGCCCACAGACACCTTTGAAGAGGTGTATGGTATAAAGGTGGATTAATCTAAAGTAAAACAAGCAGCTTGCTTGTTTTACATTTTTCTCAAGCAGTTTGCTTGAGTTACACCTTACAAACTATACGCCTTCAAGATATTACGAATATCCCGTTCAGTAGCATCAGGGCGCCAATCCATGCCATCAAATGCTTTCAGCAAGCGTCGTTCGGGATCTATGAGAACAGAACGGAGAGAATGGCCAATATCATTTTCTTCAATGCCCCAAAATGAAACCTGGGACTGACCGCCTAAAGTGAAGATATCGTTTATATGACCAAAACTGGAATAGGCTTTCAGGTTAGAATTTGATTCTACCAAACTCCCATAATTGATTTTGAGGATTGAAGGGGTATCATAAATATAGTCAAAACTCACCAGAAGAAATTCAATTTCCGGTATATCATTAAAAACCCGTGCCAGGTACTGGTTTTTCACCACAACTGCCGGGCACATATTGGGCATGGGGCAGCGGGTAAAAATATAGGATATTAACCTAAACTTACCATCAGAATTGGAGAGTGAAACTGTGTTGCTGTCCAAATCTAAGAGAGTTATATCGGTAAATAGTTCTCCTATTTCCAGAGCAGTATATTCATCATCCCACATATCGTCAGGAACTTGGAGTGTACCCTTCCCTAATAATTGGAATCCAGATGCAATGGCTCTATTCTCACCCATAATTAATTTGAATTTCAAACTGTCTCCCACCTGATATTTGTTAATATCCAAACTATCAGCCAGTCTAAAAGGCATAGTCATTGCCATCATGAATCCAGGGATTTCATCATGGTGAATAAGAAATTCATTGGACTCTTTTCGTACTTCGAGGATGGTACCCCGTACACCGTAGGATTTATTTTCAGAGCAATCCAGTAAAAATAAAATAATAGGAAGTAGGATAATTTTTTTCATAATTATTAAAAAAAAAGGTGAGAAATGAAATTCCTCACCTTTCTTTAAATGGTGGGGAAATTATTTCTTTTTAGCTTCTTTAATAAAGGTGAAATTCTGTGTAGTATCACCCTCACCAATTGTTACGGATGCATTGAGAGTTTTCCATTCCTTTGTTTTTTTGTCCTTGAATTTTTCCTGCCAGGCAATCATTTCATATGTTCCCGGAGGGATACTATCAATCTTGAAACTACCTGTATCATCCGTAACTGCAAAGAAGGGATGATCAAAAACAGAAATATAAGCATTCATCCAGGGGTGGACATCGCATTTTATTTTAATGAAGTTTTCAACCTTTTCAAATTTGATGGCTTTTTCTTTTACCACCTTGGGCATGGCAAAATTGAATTCGGAGTTTATTTTTGGAAGTCCATGAATATTATGCATAGTGGCATCAGAATTTTTAATGAGTAATTCTTGTCCTGCCATTAATCCCTGAACATGGGGTGCATAGACGCAACCATTTTGATCAATAACTGCCTGGGTGGTTGGGGCTTTCCCTTCATATTTTACATTATTCAGATATACAATTACATTTTTTAAATAACCGTCATCACTTAACACAAAACTCTCACGGTATGCAGGCGTTTTATGGGCGGCACCACATACAGGATCAGCATCCATTCTCAAGGCTTTTTTCTTGGGTCCTTTTCCTTCAAAATTTACTCTGCCTGAAAGGGATCCTGCAAAGATACTACCGGTAAATATTCCGGTGATAATTGCAATTGTCATTAATTTTCTTAACATCATTATTTACTCCTGATTAAATATAAGGTGAAAAATTTAAGCTTTAAATAGAGAGCAAAATTAGGGGGTAATGAAATACTGTTCCAATAGTTTGTATGAATAATTTTAGTTAAATTATTTCCAATCCATTTGCTACTTTTTTCGA
>DTTG01000127.1 GCA_012964845.1 Fidelibacterota bacterium | reverse complement strand
CCAAATGCCAATTTCCCCGATTCCGCTTTTCCCCTGGCGCCATCAACATGATCCAGAAGCCATTGTATTTTTGTCCCTGAAAAATAGCTGTCTATAACCAATCCAGTTTTTCCCTTAAATAATTTTTCATAACCTGCATTTTTTAAATTAGTGCAGATTTCCTGGGTACGGCGGCATTGCCACACGATGGCCTTATGAATGGGTTTTCCTGTTTCCCTATCCCAAATTAAGGTGGTCTCCCGTTGATTGGTAATTCCAATTGCTGCACAATTACTTGGTGGATATTCTTTGAATGCTGATTGAATGAGGTTGGAGGTGACAGTCCATATTTCTTCAGCGTCATGCTCTACCCATCCTGACTGAGGATAGTATTGGGTGAATTCGCTATAATATTTCTTGCAGATTGATGCTCGTTTATCTAGTATTACAACGGTTATACCAGTTGTGCCGGCATCAATAGAAAGTATAAATGGTTCCAATTAATATTCCTTATAATTTAAATAAAATAATCTGCATCAAATTTACGATTCATGTTAACAGAAAATCCCTAATAATCCGTAAATTATATAGGTCGCACAAAACTTGAAAATCCGAATACATTTATATTATATGAAATCGTACAAAATATCTAAAACTGTACAAGCTATCTTTTATCTTATTTTAGGTATTAATTCAGTAGTTCTCTTTGGAGCTGATCTCAGTGCCAAAACAATTTTGGATTCTATGACAATGGTCATGCAGCCCATTAGTTCGCAGGGGAAAATGGAACAGGAGATTATTACTTCCAGTAATATAAAGCGGGTGTTTACCTTTAACTATTATTCTGAAGAAAAGGGTAAAAATGTCCTTATTCGATATATAGAACCCCGAAAAGTACGACATAATGCATTTTTGATAAAAAATAGTGGGGAAGATATATGGGTTTATTTTCCCCGTACCAGAAGGGTGCGGAAGTTAGCCAGTCATGCCAAAAAACAGAAAGCACAGGGGAGTGATTTTTCTTACGAAGATTTTTCCGGAAGTGAAGAATGGAAAACGGACTATCGAGTGAAACAGAGATCCTCTGGAGAGCGTAAAAATTATCTACTCAGCTTTACTCCGAGAATAGGCGCTGAAACCTCTTATGATTCGTTGAAGATTTATGTAAATAAACTCAATTACTATCCAGATCGAATGTTGTATTACCAAGATGGTGTCCATCTTAAAACACTCAATTTTCAAGATGTGAAGGAAATTCAAGGGATTCCCACAGCCATGATTATGTTTATGGAAAACCATCTAGAAGAATCTCAAACCACCATGAGAATTCTTGAAATGGAATATAATGTGGTATTTGAGCAGGAGTTTTTCACTGAGCGAAATTTAAAAAAATGATTTGGTTAATTATTTTTCTTTTCACTGTAATTGCTTCTGCCCAAGTGGATATTTTTGGATATTATGAATCAGAATATGATCATATTCAATTAGCTAATAAATCATATAATTTCGGCTATAATAAACTCAGGCTGGATTTGGAATCGAGACCAAATGAAAATGTGATGGTTGGTGCAAACATCAATTTTCAAATTTTCCATGGGAAACAGGAATGGGATATTGTTGATTTTATTCCAGAATATTTAGAGATTGATTCTGCGCCATTTTCAATTTCTGATTCAATGTATTTAGATAATATCTACCTGCGGACTTCCTTTCAACGATTCGATTTTACAATTGGAAAGCAGCCAATTTCTCTGGGGACTGGATATGCGTGGAATCCCCTGGATATTTTCAATCGGAAAGATCTCATAGACCCCACCTATGAGCAGGCTGGAATTAATGCCCTGCGAATGGAAATTCCTGTTATGGATGGGGGCACTCTGGATATTATCATTGAACCGGATTCAACCTGGGATATGAGCAGTAAATTGATTCAGCTGAAATCAAGTCTGGGTAGTTTTGATTTTAGTTTAAATGGGGGGAATCAATATCATTTAATTCCAGATGGGAATTCTGGTTATGCTTATGACCATGTATTTTTCGGAGGAGGTTCAATTGTAGGAGAGCTTTGGGAATTTGGTTTATGGGGAGAAACTCT
>DTTG01000126.1 GCA_012964845.1 Fidelibacterota bacterium | reverse complement strand
AGTATATCGTCCGAATTTTCAGACCCTGTCTATGATGATTACGGCTATTATATTGGAACAGTAGACTCTGATGTAGAATTAAGTATTAAACCATTGTGTTTAGGTGCACATTATATGTTTGGGAATAAATGGAAGGCAGAAATTGGAGGTGGAATATCCTATTGGATGATGTCTCTAGATGCTTCTGCTGAAAATGCGACGCAAAGCCTTGGCGGTATATCAATTTCAGAAGATGGTGGGTTCCTAATGTTTTACACATCTGTGGGTTTTAGGTACCAAAATCCTGAAGGTGGCATTAACGTTAAACTAGGACTGTCTCCTACTCTCTTAAGATATGAAGGAGAATCAGCACAATTGCTAATGCCACATATAGGGTTGGGCTATTCTTTCTAGTTCCATAGTATAACTATTAATCATCAAGCCCCACATTCGTGGGGTTTTTTGTTTGGTGGGATGATGAGTAGATTTTTGTTTAAGAACGAAAATTATAATATTTTCTAACTAACTAAAGGAGTGATTATGAAAAACTATTCAAAAGGTCTTCTATCTGTCATTATTCTCGGGGTTTTATTTGCTGGAAGTGCAGATAAGCCTGCCTATAATGCCTTAAAAGGATTTGAACCATTGATAGGTGAGTGGGTAGGAGAAAGTGAATCTATAGGTATATTTGAAGGTCTACCCGATGAGGGAGCGAAAAAGACAATTAATCTGTCAACATACAGATGGTTATTAGATAAAACTTCGGTACAAAGGGAATGGAAAACCCTAGAAGCAGATGGAAAAACTGTTATTAATATAGGAACAACTATTTATACTTTGGACCCAGTAACAAAAAATATTGTTTCAACTAGTTTTGGATACGATGGGCCTATATATTGGACAGGACATGGGCGAGCATCTATAAATGGGAACAACTATATCTTTAATATAGAAGAAGTCACCATCAATGGAACCTATACCGAATATACAATCCAACTAAATCTTGATGGAAAGAATAGGTTAAAATGGGAATTGAAGAATGTGACACAAAATCAGAAAAAATTACCTGATGCACAAGAACGATTACTTAAACGAAAATAAATTATAATTTTAAAATGTCTTACAACGTCAAGCCCCACACTCGTGGGGTTTTTTGTTTGTGGGATGGTGGGTAGATTTGACCTTACCATGAAAATAATAATCGAAATAAAGGGCATTTAATCATGGGTTGTTGTCAATGTCAGGGTATTGAAAATATGTTTGACAAAAAAACTGCCAAGCGTGAACTAAAACGATACCTTAAGAAAGGACCAAGCAAAACCACTGCAATGCTGCTGGATGCTATACATAAGGAAGGTGTGCAGGGACTGGACTTTTTGGATATTGGCGGGGGAATTGGAGCAATCCAGTATGATTTAATCAAAGCAGGAGCTTCAAACGGAACGAGTATTGAAGCATCAGCAGCATATATTGATTTAGTTAAGGAGGAGACACTCCGAAATGGTTTAGCTGAAAGGATAGATTTTAAGCATGGTGATTTTACCACAACTGCATCAGATGTAGACACGGCTGATATCGTAACCCTGGACAAGGTTATTTGTTGTTATGATGATATGTCTGAGTTGGTGATATTGTCTTCCAAACTTGCTCGAAAAATATACGCTGTTATTTATCCTCGTGACGTTTGGTGGACAAAATTAGCTTTTCTATTTGTGAACTTTTATCCCATAATAAAGGGCAGTTCTTTTCGAGTATTCATTCATCCTACTAAAAAAGTGGAAGAGATAATTTTTAGGAATGGATTGAAACGCAATTATTATGCCACAACCTTTTTCTGGCAAGTGGCAATTTTTACGAAATAGGATATCTTTTTTTCTATATGTTTTAAACCTAGACGCACCCAGTAACGGGGTTTTTTGTTTGTGGGATGATGGCTAGATTTAGATATGATCAACCGCATCACACCAATTTTATCAAACTCCGCCCAGCGGGAATGTTTTGAAATTCAAATCATTTAAGCAGGATTCAATGGTTTTCGAAACTGATTAATTTATAAAAGGAACTTTTTATGCCAAAACTCACAATATTGCCTGATAATAAAACCCTGG
>DTTG01000125.1 GCA_012964845.1 Fidelibacterota bacterium | reverse complement strand
TATGGAAAAAGGAGATTGGTGCTTGCATTACTGATTGGTTTTCTGTTGGGATATCTGTCTAGGTCAGAGAATATGATTACTGCAGGTTTGGGTACTACAGATTTTATAGTAATTGGAAATATTATTCCCGGACTCATAGCTAATTGGATGGATAGGCAAGGGGTATTGCGAACCATTAGTACCGTCCTCATAACAGCAGGAATTACAAAATTGTGCATTATGACAATAAGCATGTTGCAGATTTTAAGCATTAATTAAATGTTCAGACCTCAAATTCAAAAGACGCGTATATTATTTTCCTTGGCCATGCTTATTATGGTTATGGTGTACTGGGCGGTAAATTCCTATGAGCAGCATGAAACCTACGGTTTTGATTTAAAGGTGAAAGCTGTAGAAAATATGGAAAATGCCATAAATTCATTAAGGGAAGAATTTATTGCCCGGGGAATTAATAATGGTGAAGATTCTCTTGCTTTTGGCTCATTTTTATTAGGTCCACAGAATAGCATTATTCAAACCACAAAGGGTTCAAAAGTTTCAAAACTTTCAACTTTAAACCCCAATTTTGCCGCCATGATAATGGAGATGCTTATTGAATTGGAATTAGATTCATCCAGTAAAGTAGCCGTTTCATATACGGGATCGTATCCCGGGGCTAATATTGCGGTTTTGTCAGCTTTGGAAGCAATGAATATGGATGCTTCTATCATTACCAGCTGCGGATCATCAGAATGGGGAGCCACCTATCCTGAAATGACATGGCTCGAAATGGAAAACCATTTAAATGAAGTGAATCATGTTTCTAATAAAAGTAAATTAGGTTCAATAGGGGGTGGTTTTGACTTGGGAAGCCAATTGAATCAGGAAGGTAGAAAAGTATGTGAGACAGCAATTTATTCCAATAAAATGAAACCGCTTCATGAAAAAGACCCCAAAGAGAATGTGAAAAAACGGATGCAGTATTATTATCAAAATAGTGAATTAGGAGTTATTGATCTTTTCATAAATGTGGGAGGGGGTATTTATACTACAGGGGATAGCCTCAAAAGAAATAGTCTTCAAGTGGGGATTATTTATCCGGGGGATATCAATTTAGATATAAATCAAACAGTTCTTGAAAGGTTCTTAGATCTAGAAATTCCTGTGATCAATATTAATCATATTGAAAGATTAACAGAATGGTATGAATTACCATATCCTCCCAATAATAAAAACAAAATTAAAACGGGAAACCTGTTTTATTCCCATAAAAAATATAATTTAAAAGTTATTCTGACAGCCTTTATAATTGCCGCAGGAACCGTGTTATTCGTAGGCATTGTCAGTCATCGTGAAATTAAAAAAAGGATGCATTCAAGTGAGCCAGAATCGATTTTATAGAATTACAATTCTCATTTTCTCCCTTCTTTTCCTGAATATAGTTATTCTTCAGGCAGGGATTCATGCTCCAAAAGGAGAAGAGAATAAAATCAAGTTGAAAATCAAGGGGAAAGAGCGAACCTACTATGAACTTGATGAAAACGGCCTCAATTATAAAGGCGTGGGAAAGAAGTTTGAAATGGGAGATTCAATCCGAATTGGTATTTATTCTCGATCCATAAAAGCCCAAACGGGGAAGAAAATTCGTAATTATGGATTTACAGTCCAAATTGATAATGGTAAACCTCAGAAATTAAAGTATAATAAATCCGGGAGCAATGTCACCAGTGCTGATCGTCCTGGGTGGAATTACACTCAGTCTGGAGTTTGGTTTGTGTATTTGCCAGTAAAAGAAAAGGGGTATAAAATCAAGGTGGAACCCCTCAAGGGAAACCCAGTAGTATATGTACGAGTTTCCAGCAAGAAATTAAAAAAGCGGGGGAAATTTGGTGATGTACTTAAAACAGTAAACCGACAAGACCGCTGGAGAATTGAAACCCAAATTGAAAAGGAAATTAAAACGACCCATTGGTATCCATTGAAAAAGGACAAGCAGCTTCAATATGAAATTAATGGTCCCGCTTCCGTTAAAGTATTTACACGAGTTGAATTTGATAATGGTAATCCAAAAGATGATTATTACATGCGAATCAGGGAAGATGGCTATGATTTAGG
>DTTG01000124.1 GCA_012964845.1 Fidelibacterota bacterium | reverse complement strand
ATACTGACCTTTTCCCTTGACAATCTTCAGATGCTCATTATAGGCCAAAGAGAGTGAGGGTCCCAGATACTTCTTCCGCAGTGTTAATGTCTGTTCTTTTGAATGCATTTAAATCAAACTATTTTAATTTTTCTTAATTCCCTGTCTGCAAAATTTCTGAGAAATTGCCAGGCTTGGGGTTCTGTTACCGTGATATATTCATTTTCAGGGAACAGTTTTTTCCGAAAGTTAGCTGTTACCACCGTGATACAGGCTCGAATGCAAATGAGATAAATCAATGAATCAATTTCTTCATCGCGCAAAGGTAGAACGGTTTGGTATCCATCTACGACAGCTTTGATTTTTTCCTGAGGGTTCTTCTCTTCAAGTATCAAATAAGCAATAGCCACAGCCAATTCACTGGACAGAAAGGTATGTGCCATATCTCCAAAATCAATAATGCCTGAAATCCGACCCTCACCATTTAAAAGTACATTATGATCATTCCCGTCATTATGGATATACTGCCTCCGTAAATGGTTCTTCATAGGATAAATATTGGATTCATAATTAGCAATAAAATGGGAGATGACATCCTGATCGCTCTTATTCTCAAGATATACCAAATGTTTATTCAGAAATCCAATATTTCTAATATCCCACACCCAATCCCGTTTTAATTCAGGGTAGTCAAATTCCATTAAGGCTAAATCAAGTTTTCCCAAAAACTCTCCAAATTCATGCAATAGTCGGGGTGAGGGATTTTTCATATCCTTAATGAATATTCCCTTTAAAAAGGATTGTACCCTAACCATATTCCCATTGTATTGATTAATTATTTTCCCTTCTATGGATTCAATGGGAATGGGTACATTCAACGAAGCATCAAAATCGTGAATATGCTTCAGGGCGGCAGATTGTAATTTGATGAGTTCAATGTCTTCCTGGGGATTTGAAATTTTTAATACATATTCATTGCCATCATCACCTTTTAAATGAAAATTCTGATCGCGTTCACTATCCAGAGATGAAACGGAAGCTTCAAAATCGTAGAATTTTTGTAAAATATCCTGAACCTCAGAATTGCTTAATTGCGGTGGTTGTGCAGATATGACATTCATGAAAAATATTAAATTAGGATAACAATTGCCATTTAAATTTATAATTATCGTTCAATATTAATTATACTATTTAAAGCCGTGAAGACAATAATATTCATGCATTCTTAAATGACATAAGGAGTAATTTGAAATCATTTACAGTATCAATTATAGGAGTAATATTTATTTTTATTACTAACATTCTTGCAGTTGATGCTACAAATTCTGTTGTAAAAAAGGAAAATTTTATGATTCCCACTTATAAAGAATGGGAAGACCCCAAAATATTTGAAATAAACCGGGGAAAGCCCCATGCCCATTTTATTCCTTTTGAATCCAAGGAGTTGGCAATAGAGGATGCTCCTGAGAAATCAAAATATTACCAATCTTTAAATGGCACCTGGAAATTTAACTATTCAAAAGATCCCAATTCACGATCCAGCGATTTCTTCCAGCTGGGAACAGATCTAAGTAGTTGGGATGATATAGTTGTCCCCGGAAACTGGGAAATGCAGGGCTATGGCACCCTCATCTACCTGGATGAGGAATACCCCTTTCCGCCCAATCCTCCATTTGTGCCCCACGATTACAATGCAGTGGGTGCTTATGCCCGGACATTTACCATTCCTGAACATTGGACTGAACGGGAAATATTTATCCAATTTGGGGGAGTGCGTTCCGCTTTTTATTTATGGATCAATGGACAATTTGTCGGTTATTCCCAAGGTTCAAAAACTCCGGCTGAATTCAAAATTACATCATTCTTAAATCCCGGAAAGAACAGCATTGCTGTTGAAGTGTACCGATTTTCAGATGGATCATATCTGGAGTGTCAGGATACCTGGCGGGTTAGTGGATTGGAGCGGGATGTAATTCTATTCGCCCGTCCAAAAACTCATATTAAGGATTTTTTTATTCATTCAGAATTAGATGATAATTTTATCAATGGACTATTAGTGATTGATCTGGAAATTGAATCAACTGAAACTAATATTCGAGGTCATAAAATCCAAATTGAATTATTTGAAGATGAAACGTTTAAAAATTCCATTTATCAATCTGTATTGGAATTAACTTCAAAGCCCAACCCTCATTTTGAAACCACTTTTAAGCATGTACGTAAGTGGACTGCTGAGACTCCCAATCTTTACTATCTTCAGATTTCTCTTTTAAATTCTGAAAACAATATTATAGAATCTGTCACTCAACAGGTTGGATTTAAGCGGGTAGAAGTTAATAATGGGCAACTATTAATGAACGGAAAGGCCATCATGTTCAGGGGGGTGAACCGCCATGAATGGGATCCGATTACAGGACGAGCTATCACCTATGAATCCATGATAGAAGATATCAGCTTAATGAAAAAAAATAATATCAATGCGGTGCGGGCTAGTCATTATCCCAACCAGCCTATATGGTACGAACTCTGTAACAAATATGGCCTGTATGTCATTGATGAAGCCAATATTGAAGCACATGGGATGCGATTTCACAAAGATGGATATGGTGTAA
The DNA here is from genome assembly GCA_012964845.1 of Fidelibacterota bacterium. Lineage (GTDB taxonomy): Bacteria > Fidelibacterota > Marinisomatia > SCGC-AAA003-L08 > D37C17 > D37C17. Next base: position 5,864 of record DTTG01000124.1, on the reverse strand, counting down.
TTTCTAATGATCCAAACTGGAAAGCAGCTTGGCTAGATAGAGGACAACGCATGTTGGAACGGGATAAAAATCAACCCTGTATCATTATGTGGTCCATGGGTAATGAAGCGGGTGATGGTAAGAATTTTGAGCATCTGTATAAATGGATGAAAGAGCGCGATTTTTCACGCCCTGTAGTCTATCAACCAGCCTGGTATGAATCCCATACTGATGTGGTTTTCCCAATGTACCGGGGAATCGAATTTATATCCAAATATGCAGAGAAAAATAAGGACAAGCCCTTGATCCTCTGTGAATTTGCCCACGCCATGGGTAACAGTGTTGGAAATCTCCAAGATTACTGGAATACCTTTGAAAAATATCCATCACTACAAGGCGGATTCATCTGGGATTGGGTGGATCAAACCATCTTAAAATCAAATGACTCCGGGAAAGAGTATTGGGCCTATGGCGGAGACTTCGGCCCGGAATTTTCCGAAAATGATTCCAATTTCTGCGCCAATGGTTTGGTGGCAGCAGACCGCTCTTTGAATCCTCATATTCATGAGGTGAAAAAAGTATATGAGCCGGTGAAATTTTTATTCAATAAAGATGATAACATTCTAACTATTGAAAATAAATATGATTTTATAGATTTAAGCCATTTGGTATTTACTTGGGAAATTATGGGTAAAGGGAAGATGCATTCTTCTGGAAAAATAACATTGAGCAGGATTGATCCCGGTTCGAAAGAGGTAATTACCTTATCATTACCTGAAAATAAATCATTTGATAACGCAGAATATTTTCTCAATATCAAGGCAAGGTTAGAAGAAGGCCAGCCTTTGTTAGAAAAAAATCATCCTATTGCCTGGGGACAATTTAAGTTAGGAACCTTTTCATCCATTTCAGAGGCACGCAATAGACAAAATGATTTTGATTTTCTTGAAATACTAGAATCTGATGCTGAGGTAAAAATTACGAATCATAACAAAGGTTCAATTATTTTTGATAAGTTAAAGGGCAGCATTATATCTTGGAAATTTATAGGGGAAGAACTCATCCAATCAGGACCTGAGGCAAATTTCTGGCGGGCGCCAACGGATAATGATTTGGGTAATGGTATGCCCCAGCGATGCACCATGTGGAGGGATGTAGAAACTGATTGGGAATTAGTAAATATTGATATACAAAAATCTGACTATTTTATTAAGATGATCGCTGAATCAAAACATAATCATTCATCTTCAACGCTTAGAGTGGAATATACCTTTGAAGGTAATGGGATTTTATCTATCAAACAATCCATAAACATCGTGCAAAATGATTTACCAGAATTACCCCGGTTTGGAATGAAATTGACTCTTCCGGGTCATTTTGATCAATTAAGTTGGTTTGGGCGAGGACCTCATGAAAGTTACTGGGATCGGAAAACGTCCGCGGCTATTGATCTGTACTCAGGGCTGGTGTGGGAGCAGACTTTTCCCTATATCCGACCCCAGGAAACGGGCCATAAAACTGATGTGCGCTGGATGGCATTATCTAACAACAATGTGGGACTCATGGCAACTGGTGAAAATTTAATTGAGGGCAGTGTCCACCAATACCCCTACTCAGATTTGGATTATATCCCTGATAGTCAAAAACACGGGAAGCTGGATATCCAACCAAAAAATCAAGTGGACTGGCTCATTGACCATAAACAAATGGGTGTTGGTGGTGATAATTCCTGGGGTGCACAGCCTCATGAGCAATATACGCTTCCAGCTCAAAATTATGAGTTTACGTTTCAGCTCATTCCATTCAAGACAGGTGGAAATCTTTTCAAAATATATCAACGAAGAAATCATTAATATATGAACAGTATTTCAATTATATCATTTATTCTGGCTACCGCTGGGGTGGCAATATTTACTTATCGGATTGTCCGCGGGATGAAAAAGTCAGATAATGCAACAGAGGAATATTTTACTGGTGGAAGATCATTGGGTTGGCCAATCGTTGCGGGTTCACTATTGCTCACCAATTTGTCCACAGAGCAATTGGTGGGTTTAAACGGCGCTGTTTTCGGAGACAAGGCTCTGGTGGGAATTGCCTGGGAGGCTTTAGCCGCATTTGCCATGATTGCCACCGCCTTGGTTTTTCTTCCCCATTATTTAGCCAGTGGCTTTACCACAACACCTGCCTTTTTAGAGAAACGATTTGATAAAACCACCCGTTCAATGGTCTCAGGACTATTTCTATTTGGGTATGTAACCGTGCTACTTCCGGTAGTTCTTTATACAGGTTCGCTGGCATTGATTGGCATGTTTGACCTGAACCTTCCCCTTTGGATGGTGGTGGCGACCATCGGGGTTCTGGGCAGTTCCTATGCCATTGTTGGTGGCCTTAAATCGGTAGCAGTCAGTGATACACTAAATGGAATCGGATTACTTATCGGAGGATTGGCTATTCCTGTGTTGGGTTTATTATCATTAGGGGAGGGTTCCATCATCGCCGGTATCTCCCAATTAGTAAACACCGAACCCCAATACCTTGCAGTACTCACCCGGTCCAATATGGATGGAAATATTGTCTCCGTTCCCTGGCCCACGTTGCTTACCGGAATGATGTTCATCCAGGTTTTTTATTGGTCCACCAACCAGGTGATCGTACAGCGTGCCCTGGCAGCCAAGAGCCTGGCTGAAGGACAAAAAGGCGTCCTCTTCGCTTCGTTTATGAAACTAGTGGGTCCGTTAATGCTCTGTCTCCCGGGAATCATTGCTCTACATATGACCGACCTCAATATCGATAAACAGGATCAGGTCTATGGCGCCGTGGTACGGCACGTACTGCCGGACTGGTCATTGGGACTTTTTGCAGCGGTGCTGATGGGTTCCATCCTCAGCTCATTCAACAGCGCCCTGAACAGCGCTTCGACCCTCTTTTCATTGCAGTTTTACCAGGGCTATATTAACCGGAACGCCAGCGGTGAACAGATCGTAAAGATTGGTAAATACTTCGGTATCGGATTGGCCATTGCCTCTATCTGCATTGCCCCGCTATTGGCTCAGATGCAGTCCATTTTTGAATACCTGCAGAAGGTAAATGGCTTGTACAGCGTGCCCATCATCGGCATTTTTCTCCTAGGCATCCTAACCAAACGAATTCCCGCAATGGCGGCAAAGGTTGGGATGATCACAGGTATGGGCGCTTATGCCTTTTTCACTTTTATAAATATTCAGGATGTGCTGCCATTCTTTGCAAATCCCGATGGTGATCTGCATTGGCTCCACGGTTATTTTATCAGCTTTGCCCTCTCCATACTGGTAATGGTTCTGCTTGGATATTTTTATCCTAAATCGGATGAAGAAATTGAAATTAGCGAAAAAAAAGATTCTGCACCGGTGGATATGGCGCCGTGGAAATCAGCCAAGAAAGTCTCTGCTGGAATTATTTTTATGACGATGATTATTTATCTGGCTTTGACCGGGATTGCCAATTAATTCTTACTTAATATTTCAATATACATTAAATACAGATGAGCGGCTGTCCAGCTAAAATGGGGTGAGTTTAAACCTTCACCTGTAACAGGATGATAATTTTCGTATAATACAGGATATTGAATTTCATTAAATAATTTGGAAGTGAGTTTTAATACTTCATTTTCATAACCATACTTTTTCATTCCCATTAAAGCAAAATATGCCTGATCCATCCACACCGGTCCCCGCCAATAACCTTTCTCTGGGTTAAATTCAGAGTGACTGGCATCCAGGGTTGGGAATGGAATTTTGGTATTAAAAATATTGGGATCCATTAATTTTTTAATCACTGCCTCAGCTTGATCCCTTGAAGCAATCCCTGCCCAAAGAGGGATCCAACCTTCGGGACCTTTCACCTTTACGAAAGAGCCATCTTCGAGCCTGATGTCATAAAAATAACCATCATCTGGATCATACATTAATGTCTGGATCTGTTTTTTTAATTGGGCAGCTTCTGATTTATATTTTTCAACGTCTTCAGCCATACCCAGGAGTTCAGCCATATTCTTTAAATAATGTTTTTCAGCAAACAGATAGGAATTAAGATCTACCGATTCCTGATCCATTGACCAGGCGCTCTCATTATTTTCCACCATTTTAATATGATCAAAACGGACGGCATTATCCATTCCACTTTCCCAGCGCGCGGCAATTTCTGTTCCATCTGTGGAACCATATTCACACAATCCATTACCATTGTGATCACGGTTTTTATACCACCACTCATGGTACTTTAAAATTTTAAAGTATAGTTCTGCCACAAATGAGCTGTCTTTTGTCTGCTCATAAATTGACCAGACCGCCCAGGCTGAAAGGGGCGGTTTTGTATCCCGCCAGTTGTGGCTTTCTATAGTTGTATCTGGGAAAACACAATCGGCGATCATACCATGTTGATCTTGAAAATCATACATAGCTCTGACCTGATTTTTAGCCACATCCGGTTCAAAATAAGCCAGGGCAACAGCATGCTTCCAGGAATCCCATGCCCAGAATCCCCTGAAATAACCACGAGCATAAGAGGGAAACAACCCTTCATGTTTGAGCTCGCCATAAGGTGCCCGCCAATTATTAATGAGAGTAAGTATACTTTTTACAGCAATTGATTGCTGTAATACGAATATATCCTTTGGAGTATCTTTGTTGATACTAGAAATCGATAATGCATATCTATTCCATCTATTTTTGTGTTTCACCTTAATTCTATTAGAATCAATGAAGACTGACTGAACAAATTCTATCTCTGTATCCATAGTATCATTTTTTTGGAAAATAGATATTATTGCCTGAATAGTAATTGACTCTTTCCCAATATTGATTAGATTTGGAGTAATACTTTCATAGCTATTTTCTGAAAGATTAAACTCAAGATATGGATCTGAAAAACGAGCTTGAATGATTAATCCATTATCTAAACTAAATTGGAATCCACCAGCAATGTTTTCATATTTTGTCTTATCGATTAATAATTCTCCAAACCACTGAAGTTCAGTTTCAATTTCTATATCTGAATGAATTGAGGCATTTATAAGTACCGAGTTCGCAGAAATATATTGAAGCGTTTGGTCAATATAAACTCCATTATTATATTTCATATGCAAATGCAACTCCCCTGTATCAAAAAAAACATCCGAAGATTCCTTATCCACTAACAAATTACTAGACTTTGTTACGAGCTTAAGATTGATCAGAGATTTACTTAACCAAGCTCCATTTTTATAATGTAACAAATAGGGACCAACAAATCCTGAATTTATATTTTTATCATCTGGTAAAGCAAATCCAAACCAGGCACCTTTGTCAGAAAAAATGTTTTGGGCACAATCAGAAGCATCCTTGGGATTATCAATTGGAAAATAATGAGCACCTAAAGAGATAAGATCAGGTTTTTGATATTTCTCAGCTTGCATATTATTACTAAAGATTGTCGATATTATGATCATAGACATGAATAATTTTAAATTGTTTTGCATAATATATTTAGATAAGTTAATAAGATAATTCATTAATGTTTGTACACTTTAATAATTAGTGTTTTAAAAACCATGGACTTAACTTTGGATTAGTCAACAGCTTACTCATTCTAGCAGCGAAACCACTAAAATCTATACTCATCCTAATCTCGAGGTGGCTAAGAAATGGGTTGATAAAATGCCTGTATTTGGTATGGATTAGTGTGACCTATGTGTGACCACAATAAATTCTCTCGACGAGCCTAAACTGCACTAAAATGCAATGAAAAAAGGTGTAAAAGAAGTCTTCCAGAAAAGCAAAAACCCCAAGTTTCTCGTTAGAAACTCAGGGTCTTGTTTAATGTAGCGGGAGAAGGATTTGAACCTCCGACCTTCGGGTTATGAGCCCGAC